>JANPPH010000353.1:0-13401 GCA_031428395.1 Gammaproteobacteria bacterium | reverse complement strand
CCAAACGTTAGGTCCATAACACCTGTAGCCTTTAGGCGTGCCAAATATGACCCTGAAAAATAACGTTGGGGACTTTCAAATATGGAGACCTCTTCTCCAACTAGAATATTACCGGTTGAACGATCAACTTTAAGTGCTTCTACATCAAAATTTTCCTCTATATCTGGGTTTGGAAATGGAATTCGTATTACGCCACCGGTAGCAAAACTAGGATCTAAACTACCGTCCGATTTGAGACGAATTACATAAACTCCACGAGCGTCATCAGAATAACTTTGGCCTAGTAATACGGGGCGCTCATCGTCTTGCAAGGTAATCAATGAAAAGGACGAGTCGGGTAGAAAATCCAAACTAAACTCACCATCGCCCCCGCCAAAAGTGGTATCAACATTACCATCGCTTGTAAGTTGCATCACGGCGCCATATTTAAGCACAATAATTTTGCCATTCTTTTTTATTACAAAATTACGGAATGATGTTTCTCCTACTCTTGAATGAACCACGCCGCCCACACCAAACGACAAGTCAATGTCTCCGTTTGGCAGATAACGACTTATAGTTTCATTTCCAAGTACTAAGATTTTTTTATCTAGCTGGGTTTCAACATCCAAAATCCCGCCACTAATGGCGGTAACCACTTTACCATTATTGCCGAAACTGGTATCTAGATCCCCCGGTGCCGCTGTAACCACAGTGGATAGAAGAGAAATAAATAAAATGTGTATACATTTAATTAAAAGTGAAGGTCTTCTTCTACCCTTCGCATAAATAATCTTCGATGTCGTTTTCACGTGGTTTTCCTTTTACAGTCTCAGTAGGAGCGCTAATTTCTTCACAAAGAAAAATTGAAGAAATATATCCTTTTAAATTATTTGAGGCTTTTCATGCTTGGTTGCTAATTAAACATCCCATTTCTGACTAAGCACTAAACTCGTAAGATTCTCGCAACATTCATTACCGCTATTAGGTATAGGAAGCATAGACGGTATATTTTCCCAAGACCAAAAGTATTTCCCCCGCTAACCGAGACTTCTGAATTCAGTAAATCGACGGGGCAACGTCCTCCATCACCCGTTGCATGAGACATTTTGGCCGGAAAACGGCTGAACAGCGTGCGCGGAAGGTTTGTTGTGGGTTTGCAGACTAGGCGGGGCTCTCGGAGAGCCGCTGCTGGCGTCCGATCTGATCAATAGGTGGCGTAAATAGTCGCCGCTGAAAAAACCAAGTTCGCACCTCAAGCCAGCGCAGCGATACCCTCACAGGGCATTAAAAATCGCCGTTAACCGCTTCAATAGCTGTAAAAAATTGACAAAAAAACAGTCGCATCCACTTTCTGAAGTTAAAGGCAGCCGCCGCCATTAGGACATTAATCTGATCCCCGACGAACCCTTTTAGATAACTTCGATTCAGGCGATGATCCGATTTCAAATGCCCAATCACGCGCTCAATCCCTGCGCGTTGTCGAAATCGCTTGCGCATCAACTCTTGTATTTTGACTGTGGCGTTTTTCGTTGTTTTGTTCGGTCTGAGTATGCGCGTATCAATGATTTTATAGTGGCCTTTGTAACCTCTATCGCATAGCGCAACTAACGGCGTGCAAAACAAAATTCAAACACCCACCAATCTCCAAAACACACCAACAAAAAACCTATTCCTTCATCTTGAGACTTCCGTCACATTTCATTGCCCTAAAGATACTCAAAAGCCTGCCGCTATAGGATTTACGGGTAAATCCGTAAGGGGCTTTTTCAATATTCTGGTTATCGTAACAATACCTTGTAACAAGCTTAATTTTGACTGCGTTTTCAAAAATGAGCATTCTGCATCAGAAATGCAGGGCTATTTTTGCTATACCCAATACTAAGAGGACGCAACAAAGGTTCTTGAGACTTGTTTTTGAAGGTCATTGCTTGGAAGGAGTGAGGCATGTCAATCGCAGCCAGCGTAAAACGTTATTTAGATCACCGGCGCGTTTTCTATAAATTGCATAACTTACCAGCAGCGGATTCTTTTTTACGGGCGACACAAAAGATTCATATACCGATCAATTCATTGGTACAAGGATCAGTATTGTGCGATAGATTCGGTTTAGTGTTGGCGATTACGAGCGCTGACCGGAGTTTAGATCTTGTAGCCTTGAGCCGACTGATGGGGCGCAAGTTTGAGCTAGCCTCTAAGCCGCAAATTGGCGCTGCGTTCAAAGATTGCGATATCGACCACATTCCACCGCTTGGCGAACCTTACGGCGTACGCGTCATCATCGACGATAGTCTTGTCGATCTCACTGATGTCTATTTTGTGGCGGGCAACAAAACGCACATTATTCACACCGACAGTAAGAATTTTTTCCAGCTTCAGGGCAATGCGTGGCTAGGTCACGGATTCACCGTTATCAACAAAGAAATAGCACCTTTGGAGGCCGCAGCAGAAACTGCCGCTGTAGTCGCTGAGGCGTTGGCGCCCGCCGGGCCAATGATTGATTTGCGCAAGAAAATTGCGCAGTTAGAAGAATTACCTGCGATGCCAGATATGGCGCAAAAAATCTATCAGCTGTCAGCAAATACGACTGCCGATTCGGGCAAACTTGCGGAGGTTATCGAGACCGATCCCAGCCTTGCCGCACAGGTCATGCGTTATGCGGGCTCACCCTTTTTTGGATATCGCGGCAAAATTGAGTCGATCCACGCCGCCATTTCACGTGTTTTAGGTTACGACATGGTGATGAATTTGGCGTTGGGCTTGGCCACAGCCAAACCGTTTAAGACTCAGCGAAGCGGCCCTCTCGGACTAGATGGCTTTTGGCGTCACGCAACCTACAGCGCCGCGCTGGTGCAAACGCTGGGCGCACAATTGCCGCAGGCGATGCGGCCAAGCCCTGGCCTCGCCTACTTGGCGGGTTTGCTCCATAACTTTGGACATCTCTTAATCGGCCACCTTCAGAAGGAAGAATTTGCTGAATTAAATAATAGGATTATTGCATCGCCAAACACGCCTGTTCTTCAGCTTGAACAGCAAGTTTTTGGCAGTAACCACGCGGAGTTTGGTGCATGGCTAATGCAGCAATGGAAATTGCCTGAGGAAATTATCGTCTCAATGCGCGAACATCATAACGAACAATATGCGGGAGAACACAAGGTGTATTCGCAGCTCGTCATGATTGCAGACAGAATATTGAAAAGCCACGGCATGGGTGACGCACCCAATGGGGATTTACCGACAGAAATTTTGCAAGAGTTGAAATTAAAAGAAGTGCAAATCCTTCTAGTTGTTAACCGGGTATTGGAGGACTGCGAAGGCTTAAATACAATGGCGCAACAATTAGCGGCTTGATCGTTTATAGTCGTGTGTACTCGGTTTAATACCTGCCACTGTTTGCTTCATAACAAGTGACGGGCAACGGGGCGCGATATCGACGCACGGCGTGTCGCTTGCGGGCCAACATCGCGTTATCAAAAACGCAGCAAAAATGCCGCACGTGCTAGCAAACCATTCAACCTAAAAAAGGCAGTTGGAAACGTAGCGAGGGCGCTTAAGATGTTGAAGATGGAAGCATATTAAGCGTCCGCAGTAGGTTCCAACTGCCTTTTATAGGTTCAATGAGCGAAACGATCGCAGGTATAACATGCAAGCCTGCACGCGCTAAGCCGACGTAGCAGACCTATCTAAACGACGATAGGAAATCGCCTCGCTCAAGTGTGCGGTGGTGATAACAGCACCCCCTGACAAATCGGCGATAGTGCGCGCCACTTTCAAAATTCGACTCGACGCTCGCGCGGATAAATTCAGTTTATCCATCGCCTTAAACAGCAGTTGTTCGCTGGCACTATCCAGTTGGCAGTATTCCTCCACTTCGCTACTTTTCAACAAGTGGTTGGGTTTCCCTGCTCGCGCCATTTGTAGCGCTCGCGCAGCACTTACGCGTATTGATATCTGACTACTGGTCTCGGGTAGTTGCTGCGTATCGCGCAACACCCGAGGCGGCTGACTAGGCACTTCAACATGCAAGTCTATGCGGTCCAGCAATGGACCGGAAAGCTTGCCACGGTAGCGCTGAATCTGAGCGGGGGTGCAACGACAACGGCCTTTGGCATCACCCAGATAACCGCAGGGGCAAGGATTCATGGCGGCAATAAGCTGAAAACGCGCTGGAAATTCGGCTTGGCGCGCAGCGCGTGAAATGGTAATGCGGCCAGACTCCAAAGGCTCTCGCAATACCTCTAATACGCGCCGATCAAACTCGGGCAATTCATCTAAAAACATTACGCCGTTGTGCGCTAAAGATATCTCGCCGGGACGCGGATGACTTCCCCCTCCCACCAACGCCACGCCGGACGCGGTGTGATGCGGAGACCTGCACGGACGCTTACCCCAGTTGGCCACCGAAAAGCCGCCCGCACTGATAGAGGCGACCGCGGCGGACTCCAATGCTTCCGTCTCGGTCATGGCAGGCAGGATACTCGGCAAGCGGGTGGCTAACATGGTTTTGCCCGTGCCTGGAGGACCGATTAATATAAGACTGTGGCCACCCGCAGCGGCAATCTCAAGAGCACGTTTGGCGTGGTACTGACCTTTTACATCCGCCATATCATGTTCGTAAAGATTGTTGCTAAAAGCCGCCGTCTGCGGCAGTTGGAGTTTCTGTTTACCGTGAAAATACGCGCACACTTCGAGTAAATGCTCAGCACCCAGGCAATTTGCGTCACTGACCAACGAAGCTTCGGTCATATTGCCGTGTGGCAAAATTAATTTACGTCCACTATTCCGCAGCTCCAACACTGCCGGTAAAGCGCCCCGCACTGAACGCAACTCGCCGGTCAGCGCTAACTCGCCCAACACTTCATGCTCACTCAATAGCGCGTGAGGGATCTGCCCCGAGGCGGCGAGAATACCTAGAGCAATGGGCAAGTCAAAGCGGCCCCCTTCTTTGGGTAAATCCGCAGGCGCCAAATTGATGGTAATGCGACGTTGCGGAAATTCAAAGTTAGCGTTTATTAAGGCACTTCGCACCCGATCTTTGCTTTCTTTGACGGCAGTTTCAGGCAGGCCCACAATGGACATTCCCGGCAGGCCATTAGAAAGATGCGCTTCAACGGTCACCAATGGCGCTGAAATACCGACCTGAGCGCGACTATATACAACGGCGAGTGCCACACACTATCTCCCAAGATGAGAGTGATAGTTTTATGCAAGCAGTGCTATAGCGATAGAGCGGAAGTGGACTCGCGGCGTAGGAAATATTCGCGATTTTGCGGCCTTTGGCATACGCAAGCCCTCTAAAAAGAGGGCCCACTCTCGCCATAATGTGGCAAGTACGCTAACGCCAGCGCTTAAGGCTGTGCGTTTAAGCGCTGCTCTAGTGCGACAACCTGTTTTTCAAGTTCTTCCAGTTTTGAGCGCGTACGCAACAGCACTTTTTGCTGCACCTCGAACTCTTCCCGTGTGACTAACTCAAGCTTGTTAAAGGTGTTTTGCAATGCGCTACGGAAATTTTTTTCCACATCTCGCTGCAGCTCACGCGCACCTTCGGGCACTAAGCCCGCTAAGGTCTTTGCTATTTCATCAAGCATAGAGGGGTTAAACATAACGATTTATCCTAAAATTTAAAGATGAATTGATTATCTCTCGCCTTTGAACCAGTTGCAAACGCACCAATCTAGTGCTAACCGAGCGCCACGTTGATTATTTTGGTGCGCCGCGCGACATAGCCCACAACCCATAAAATTTACTAAAATATTGATTATAAAGTATTTTTTTTCGTGGCATAGGAAGTGCTATAGGCCATTTAGTCCCGCGGACTTACTTATGCACTTTTTTACCCCATGAGGAGAACAAGCTTTATGAAGCTAGTAACGGCCATTATCAAACCTTTCAAACTCGATGACGTTAGAGAAGCGCTCTCGGAGATCGGCGTGCAGGGCATTACCGTCACAGAGGTCAAAGGTTTCGGTCGCCAAAAAGGCCATACCGAACTTTATCGTGGCGCGGAGTATGTGGTCGATTTCTTGCCCAAGGTAAAGATCGACGTTGCGGTCAGCGATGACCTGCTCGATCGAGTTATCGAAGGCATAGCCAAGGCGGCGAACACAGGAAAGATCGGGGATGGAAAAATTTTTGTTTTTAATCTCGAACAAGTCATGCGTATTAGAACCGGGGAAACCGGCGTAGACGCCCTGTAAAGCAATCAGACGAGGAGCTTCTCATGAATTTGCATCCGCACAAGCGGTTACTCGCTTTAATAACGTTTCTATTTCTGCCCGCATTGGCGTTCGCGCAGGACGCCCTCCCGCCGACAGCTAATCCTGGCGATACGGCTTGGATGCTTACCTCGACGGTGCTGGTGTTGCTGATGACTATTCCAGGGCTGGCACTTTTTTATGCCGGCATGGTACGCACCAAAAACGTTTTGTCGGTAATGATGCAGTGTTTCGCCATCACTTCGCTGATCACAATTTTGTGGACTATCTATGGCTACAGCTTAGCCTTCGATACCACAGGTATGGAAAAAGGCGTGACTAACCTTAACTCGTTTATCGGTACGTTGAACAAAGCCTTTTTAGCCAACGTAAAGGTAGAAAGCCTTACCATGACCATCCCTGAAACTGTATTTATGATGTTTCAGATGACATTTGCCATTATCACCCCCGCCTTGATCGTCGGCGCCTTCGCTGAACGCATGAAGTTTTCCGCGATGTTGATCTTTACGGGCGTGTGGTTCACGGTTGTGTATGTGCCTATAGCGCATATGGTGTGGAGCGGCGATGGTGGTTATCTTTGGGATTTAGGCGTGTTAGATTTCGCCGGAGGCACGGTTGTGCACGTCAACGCAGGTATTGCAGGCCTTGTCGCTGCCTTAGTGCTGGGTAAGCGCAAGGGCTACCCCACAACCGCGATGCCGCCGCACAATCTTACCCTGACGTTAGTTGGCACCGCGATGCTCTGGGTTGGTTGGTTTGGTTTTAATGCTGGGAGCGCGGTTGCCGCGAATGGCACTGCAGGCATGGCAATGGCTGTGACGCAAATAGCGACAGCGGCTGCAGCGTTAGCCTGGATGTTTAGCGAATGGCTTGGTCATGGTAAACCCAGCGTATTGGGGATTGCTTCCGGTGCCGTTGCAGGATTGGTCGCGATCACTCCCGCCTCCGGGTATGTTGGCCCGATGGGTGCGCTCATTATCGGCTTCGTCGCTGGCATTGTATGCTTTATCGCCTCAACCAAAGTAAAGCGGGCATTGGGCTATGATGATTCGCTGGATGTGTTTGGTGTGCATGCGGTAGGCGGCATTGTAGGTGCGCTGTTAACAGGCGTTTTTGCCGCTAGCACCTTTGGTGGCACGAAAGTCGATCTTAACATTTCTAGTCAAGTAGGCATTCAGTTCATGGGCGTCGCCATTACTGTTGTTTATTGCGCAATCGCGACTTTCGTTATATTGAAAGTAGTGGATGTGCTCGTCGGCTTGCGCGTCAATGACGAACAAGAAACCGAAGGGTTGGATCTCTCTCAGCACAACGAGCGGGGTTACAATTTGTAACGAATATTTAATACAAAGCTTTCATACTAGTGCCATCCCAGCCTTCCCCCGTAAAGGGGGAAGAGACCCTTAGAACTTCCGATTAGACCCCTCCCCTAGCGCGGAGATCTAGGCGATGTTTCTTCCCTCTTTAACGGGGGCAGGTTGGGATTTTTATAAATTGTTATGACTGCCGTCGCAAAAAGGTGCATCGGCGGTCTGTTTGCATCCGCAGAGCACTAAAAAATCGCGCTCTAACACCGTAATTTTAAGCGGCGAAAAATCGGTATCTTTATGCGAGCCATCGCAAAAAGGCTGCTTCTGGCTTTTCCCACACGAACACCACCAGTAGACGCCCGGCTCCACCATCACGCCACAAGGTGACTTTTGGGGTATGTCAGGCTTCGTCATCGCATCACCTTAAATTAGTGTTGAAAAACTCGGGCGCGGCCATCGCTGCGTTATGAATTTTTGCATTGTAATAACTTGTTTTGAAAGTCTTATTGGCCGCTTGGGGCTCGCGAAACTGGCCCAACTCCAAATTTTTGCTTGCCATCGTGGCGCTCCACCAGCCAGACGGATAGCTGCACTGCGGGAAGTTTAGGGTCTGGAAGTTCACAAAC
The DNA here is from genome assembly GCA_031428395.1 of Gammaproteobacteria bacterium. Taxonomy (GTDB): domain Bacteria; phylum Pseudomonadota; class Gammaproteobacteria; order JAADHS01; family JAADHS01; genus JANPPH01. Next base: position 5,271 of record JANPPH010000353.1, on the reverse strand, counting down.
CCGGCTTTGCGCATTTCGTCGCGCATTTCTTGCAATATATTCATATGGAACAGGGGCGATTCACTTTGTTGCACCAAAATGCCATCTGCCGCCAAGGCGTGCAAGCAGCTACGGAAAAAGGGTTCGGCGAACAAACCTTTGGCTGGCCCAACCGGGTCTGTGCTATCGACGATAATGACATCTACACTACCTTTCGGTAGCTCCGCAATAAACTTAATGCCGTCGTCAAAGAGAAAGTGCGCGCGCGGGTCTTTATTGGCATCGCACAACTGGGGGAAATATTGCTCCGCAAGGCGCGTGACACGCTCATCAATTTCCGCCTGCCAAGCCTGCACCACACCGGTGTGTTTCAATACCTCGCGCAATGTGCCGCAATCACCGCCGCCAATCACCACTACCTTTTTAGGATTTGGGTGGGTAAACAACACCGGATGGGACATCATTTCGTGATAGATAAAGTTGTCACGGTCCGTCACCATGACGCAACCATCTATCACCATTAAGGTGCCGAATTCAGTCGTCTCATAGATCTCGATATGCTGAAATGGCGTTTGCTCCTCATGCAGTTTTTCCTGCACTTTCATGGAAAATGCCGCGCCGTGGTCGTGGAATATCTCTGTAAACCAGTCGTTACCCAATGCCATGTGATGTGTACTCCGCGAAATTAGGGGCTAAAGATACAAGATAGGCTATACGTGTGTCGAGTTTTAGGACATCTTTCAGGTCAACTACTTCTTCTTATTGGTATAGAAGATGATGCGACGAAACAAAAGATTGGGACGAAAAATCCCCTTATAGTGCGGAATAATTATTCTTCAGTAGGTTTCAACGCTAAAATTTAGGATAATCTTTCCTTTAATTTTTCTTTCCTGGGTGGTGTGAGTGAAGACATGGGATATTGCACACGGGCGTGAGATGTATAGCATCGGCCATTGGTCGGGGGGCTATTTTGACATCAACCAGGAGGGGCATTTGATTGCTCGGCCGACGCGGGATGCACAGCATACCGGGGTGGATTTGTATCACTTGGCGCAGGAGATCAAACAAGCTGGCTTATCTTTTCCCGTGCTGGTACGGTTTTCGGATATTTTGCGCGACCGGGTGGAGACGCTTTGTCAGGCTTTCCATGAGGTGATGGACGAGGATCATTACAAGGGCCAGTTTACCGCTGTCTATCCGATCAAAGTCAATCAACAACGCAGCGTGGTGCGCGAAATCTTAAGCCAGCGCAAAGGCCAGGTTGGGCTTGAGGCCGGAAGCAAGCCTGAGCTCATGGCGGTGTTGGCGCTTTCCGACCAAAACCGTGGCGTTATTATTTGTAACGGTTACAAAGATCGTGAATACATCCGCCTTGCGTTGATCGGCAAACAGCTGGGGCACCGCGTTTATATCGTGGTAGAAAAACTCTCTGAATTGCAGTTAGTTGTTGAAGAAGCGCGCAACCTTAATATTCGGCCCTTGATCGGGGTACGGGTGCGGCTGGCGTCCATTGGCGCGGGAAAGTGGCAGAACACGGGCGGTGAGAAATCGAAGTTCGGCTTATCCGCAAACCAAGTGTTAAGCGTGATCGAGTATTTGCGTAAAGCGGAAATGCTCGACACGTTGCAATTGCTGCATTGTCACCTCGGTTCACAAATTCCCAATATCCGTGATATCCAACGCGGCATGCGTGAAGTGGCGCGTTACTATGCTGAGCTAAATCGTTTGGGCGTGAATCTCAAATGCGTGGATGTGGGTGGGGGCCTGGGCATTGACTACGAAGGCACGCGCTCGCGCAGCTTTTGCTCCATCAACTATACCGTCCGTGAGTATGCCAAAAACGTCGTGCATGCGTTGTGGGAAGTATGCGAGGAGCAAAGCCTACCGCACCCCGACATCATTACCGAGTCCGGTCGGGCCATGACAGCGCATCATGCGATGCTCATCACGAACGTGATTGATATAGAGCAGGTCCCCGTGCTCGATGGGGCCAACATTAACGCCAACGATGATGAACCGCTCATCATTCAAGACCTCTGCCACACGCTGACAAGCATATCCGAACCCGCATCTTCGGCGCGCTCAGCGATTGAAGCCTATCATGACGCAGTGCATTGGCTATCCGAAGCCCAATCAATGTACACCCACGGCGTACTTTCATTAGAACAGCGAGCACGCGCGGAGCAACTGTACTACGCGACCTGCTGGAAAGTGCGCGAACTGCTGCAACCTGCCACGCGCATGCATCGTGAGTTGTTCGACGAACTCAACGAGAAGCTGGCGGATAAATACTTCTGCAATTTTTCACTGTTTCAATCACTTCCAGACATTTGGGCGATTGATCAAATCTTCCCGATTGTCCCACTTCACCGGCTCGATGAACGTCCTACGCGGCGAGCAACGTTGCAGGACATTACCTGCGATTCGGACGGTCGCATTGACCGTTATGTAGATGGCGAAGGCGTGGAAAGCAGCTTGCCCGTACATTCGTTACGCGACGGCGAGACATATTTATTAGGCATTTTCTTAGTCGGCGCCTACCAAGAAATTTTGGGCGATATGCATAATCTTTTTGGCGATACGGATTCCGTCAACGTAGAAATGACCGAAAATGGGGGACATTGCTTGCTCCAAGCCGCGCGTGGCGATACAGTGGATTCTGTGCTGCGCTTTGTGAACTTCAATGTCGACGACTTATTGGAATCGTACAGAACGAAAATAGCGAAAGCAGACATATCGAGCGCCCAAAGAAGGGATTTTCTGTTAGAACTAGAAGCCGGGTTGACTGGGTATACCTATTTGGAGGATTGAGCTGCGCTGTGCACAACAGGCGTGTGGCGTATAACTAAACCAATCACCTAGCAAGACGGACTGTAGCGTAATTACAAGGACAGCGAATGAAAGTCGGCGTTATTGGCTTAGGTGCAATGGGCGAGCATTTGGCGCGCAATCTTTATTTGGCGAGTTACTTGCACAGTGTCTGGAATAGAACGGAGTCTAAGGCTGCAAGGGTAGCTCAAGAACTTGGTGTGATCCACGCGGACTCAGCGGCCGCGCTTGCCAAAAGCGTTGACGTTATTCTAACCTGCGTATCACAAGATGAAGATCTCGATGAGGTCATCGCCGCATGCACCCCAGCATTGAGTGCTGGCAAAATCATTGTGGATACATCCACCGTCAGCCCCCTCACAGCACGGCGCCATGCAGAGCAGCTGGCGGAAAAAGATGTTGTATTTTTGGATGCCCCAGTGTCCGGCGGCGTCGAGGGAGCTAAAAACCGTTCGCTTGCGGTGATGGTGGGCGGCGACGAAGAGGCGTTAGTGCGAGTCCGACCAGTGTTAGAAGCCGTCGCAGGCCACGTCGAATACATCGGTCCTTCCGGATCGGGCCAAGCTTGCAAAATGGTTAATCAGGTGATGGTTGCTGGCATTAACCAAGCAGTGACTGAGGCCTTGGCGTTTGGGTCGGCACTTAAGTTGCCGATGGACAAAGTGATGGCTGTCCTAGGTCAAGGCGCTGCAGCAAATTGGTTTTTAAAACGGCGCGGCGCAACCATGTTGGCCGGTACATTCAATTCAGGCTTCAAAATAAAACTGCATTACAAAGATTTGGCTATCTGTAAAAGCGTCGCCGCGCAGTTAGGCGCGCACCTTACGATAGTCGAAATGACCTTGGTTCATTATAAACGCCTAATCGACGCCGGGCATGGCGACGAAGAAATTTCAGCCTTATATCGACTTAAAAAGCAGTTGTTCGAAGACCCGGCTAGCTACTAATTTTCAACACCACGGCATTGATGTTGCTGCCGTGGAGCCGGGAGCGCAAGGTATTAATCTTGCCTAAGTCATTTAACGGCCCAATGCGTACCCGGTGAACGGTATTTCTATTATTAGTCACCGTTTGAATCTTGGCGTCCACACCTAACATGGCAAGCCGCGCTTTCAAACCATTGGCCTCGCGCTGCTGACGAAATGCGCCAACTTGCAAAATATATGCACCTAATGCCTTGGCCTGCTCAGGCTCTGCAACCTTGGTATTGGCTTCTGGCTTAAGTTGCAGGGGCGTGGATATCACTGGCGTGACTACTTTCGCAATCGTTACCGGAGTTGGGGCTACAATTGGCTCAGGAACCGCCATCTGCATTTCCGGCAGAATAGTGTAGAAGTCGAAGTCGGCATCGATTCCAGCGGTGGCTGCAGGCTTCGTCGTCACCGCAGATTCACGGGTTTTGGGTGCGTCTTTGGCGCTAGGCGCTGGCTTCATCGACAAGGGGGCGACTGTTTGGGCCTGGACTGTGGGGGTGATGGTACCTTTGCCTTGCCAATAGGCGTAGTACGCAACGCCCACACCAAGAAGTAGACCCGTGAACAACCACAACCAACCCGGCGTTGAAGAACGTCGGCTATTTGAACTGCCTAAAGCGCTAGAGTATCTATAGTAGTTTGACATTTACATCTTTTCAGGTGAGGTTACGCCTAATAACGCCAAGCCGTTCCGGATGACATGCTGGGTTGCGAGAATCAAATTCAGTCTTGCGTTCCGCAACGCCGAGGATTCAACCAGAAATGTATGGGCGTTATAGTAAGTGTGAAAATCGTTAGCCACCTCATGCAAGAAATGTGCCAATTGATGTGGCTCGTGACTCATCGCGGCCGTCTCTACCATTTCAGGGTAGCGCGTTAACGAACGCATCAATGCCTGTTCGTGTTGTTCAACCAAGAGATGCAGATTCGCCTGCCCCTCTTTTTCGCTCCATTCCAGGCCTTTTTCGCCCATTTGGCGCAGAACGCTGCAAACGCGCGCATGCGCATATTGAATGTAGTACACCGGATTATCGCTCGACTGCGATTTTGCAAGATCGAGATCGAAATCCAAATGTTGCTCCGATTTGCGCATAACATAGAAAAATCGACACGCATCGTTGCCAACATCTTGGCGCAATTCACGCAGCGTCACAAATTCGCCGGAGCGAGTCGACATCTGAGCGCGTTCGCCACTGCGATACAAAATGGCAAATTGCACCAGCAATACATCAAGCTTTGCCGGATCATCACCCACCGCTTGCAAGGCCGCTTTGACCCGCGGCACATAACCGTGATGATCGGCACCCCACACATCAATCACCCGCTCGAAGCCACGCTCAAGCTTATCTATATGATAGGCGATATCCGAGGCGAAGTAGGTTTTTTGCTTGTTTTCACGCACCAACACGCGATCTTTTTCATCCCCGTACTCGGTGGAGCGAAACCACAGCGCGCCATCTTGCTCGTAGGCGTGACCACTGGCCTTCAA
>JANPPH010000352.1:0-3442 GCA_031428395.1 Gammaproteobacteria bacterium | reverse complement strand
AGTTTGTTGAGATCCAAATTGGGCCGACACAATTTGTAAGCCTCCCCACTGCCGTGGGCGAAAGTCGCCGCAATAGCGATACCTTAGTCTTAACGCCGGGTTTGCGTTACGGCCTTAGGGGTGACACAGAACTCTATGGGCGTTTTTCTTATGCCCACACCAGCACCCGCACCTTCGCCCTGCAAGGCGCTTATCAAGAAGATTCTGAACGCCTCACCGATGCCTGGCTAGGCATCAACCACCGCTTCATCAAAGAAGGCACCCGCCCGGCGCTCTTGGGTTTTATCGAGTTGGCTGCCGCCGAAAACGTCGCTCGCACTGGCACCAAGCTTGTGCATGGCAAAACCGGCTTAGTGGGCCTCACCACCTACCGCGCCATTGACCCGATTGTGTTGGCCTTCACCGCCGCCTACCGCTGGCACGCGCAACGCCAACTAGACAATGGCACGCATAACCCAGGCGACCTTCTGTTACTCAATCCGTCCGTCAGTTTTGCGGTCAATCATGAAGTCACTCTCAGTTCTGGCCTACATTGGCGTTGGCAGCGCACAGATCAACTAAACGACATTGATCAAGGCCTACGCACCACGCGTACCAGTCTCAATCTTGGTTTGGGCTATGCCTGGTCACAACGGCTGACCTTAAATTTCAACAGCCGCGCCAACATCAGCGGCCGCGACGGCGCTGACCTCGATCTGACACTTTCCTACAAGCTTGGCGATTTACCCAAACGAGAACGAAAAAAAGCGTCAGGAGGCGAGCAATGAAGTAGTCACATAAGCGGAACGAGCAAGCGATTCAAAAAAAGTTAAACAATTACAACACAACAGGAAATGACGTTATGATAAAGCAACATAAAAAGGCCCCCGTAATCGCTGCCATGGCATTCACTATTTTGCTAAGCCAGGCTGCTTGGGCCAACGAAGAAGAAACCACCCTGTCAGCGCCAGTATTCCAAGCTGATGAGCTAAGCGCCGCGTTTGAGCAGTCTGCCGAGCCGATTCAGATGTTGGCGTTGTCTGAGCAGGAGATGAAGGCCACGGAAGGGGCGTTTGCGTTTGTCCCGTTTATACCGCTGGGAATGAGCATGATTGGGGGAGCTGGTGTGGGCAGCACCTTATATGGGGCATCAGTTCTATATCGCTCTTTAGATGGTACAGTGGGCGGCACATTTAACAATTTCCAGAACAACTTTTCCAGAAGCGATTTAAGCTGGGCGGCGGCAGGAGGTGCTGTGGGCGGGGCCTATAGCGGCGCTTTACTTAGAGGGGTGGGATATTCTGGGTTTGTACAGCAGCTAAGAGCGCCAGCAATTGTTCAGACTCCGATTCGTAGCGGTGGGGCCGGGGTGGGTTTTTCCACCTTTGGCGTGCATGGCTATCCCACTACCAATTTTAACAATAGTAACAGTAGTAGAGGCGGCTCAAGTCCTAATTTTGGCTCGTATTGCTATAGTTGCTACCGCGCGCGGTAATGTTGTAATTGAAGAAGACCAGAGGCTGCGAAAGCTACCTCTGGTTCAATTAGAAAACGTAAGGAGTGGTTGTTCGAGTGGACGAATTTTTGCTCTATTTTTTAGGCGGAATGTTTGGCGCGGAGCTGATAAAGAAGATTGCGACACGCCCGTACGGATTTTTGGTTCTTTGGCTGATGAGTTTCATCCTGGTCAGCGTTTTTTTTATCATTATGTTCAGTTCAGTTATAATCGTGGGCATTTTTACAGACCCGGCAGCCGAGCAATCGTTAATGCAATATCTGTTGGACAGTGTGGCGCTTTTATACCTGAAAATAATACTACCTTGGGGAATACTTTTCTGCCTAGGCGTCAGCTTCTTGTTTGCTCTGAGCTATTACGGGCATTACCGCATTCACCTTCAAGAAGCCCTGGAAGACAAGAAAAAAAACAATAAACCGGGTAGGCCGGATTAGCAGGCGTAGTGTAGGCTGCGCCCACGACAAAGGAATGTACGACAGGCGACATTTGACTGGGCAAAGCCACCAAGCCAATAATACAACACCCGGAGCAAATGACGTTACGAGGCGTTGCCAATAAGAACAAATTTAGATTCATTCGCCAAAAAATCACCCCACCAACACTAAACACCACGCGAAGGGCACAACCATGATTAGAAAAATATCCCTATTATTTCTGCTCACCCTGCTCTCGACAATGTCCTTGGCCGCGGTTAACAGCGAAATTAAGGTTGAAAACGAAAAAGGCGCGGTGATTGAGCGGGTTCTGCATCGTTCTGGTTTTATTCAACAACTGGCACAGTTGCCGCAGATTGCACAGGCGGAAATGGATCGGCAGCCGTTGCCCGATGCAACCGAGGAAGAAGCGCAACGCTTCAAAGCGATTTTTGTACAAGCCGTGGCGCCAAGCAGCATGCAAGCTGCGGTGACGCAACATCTGCATAGCCAGTACGATGCGCCAAAGTTTAAAGCGATGTTAGATCTGCTGGATACCTCTTTAGCCAGAAAGATGACCGCCTTCGAAGTAGAGGCAAGTACGGCTACGGCGCAGCAGGCGATGCTAGATTTTGCTAACTCGTTGTCGGCCACGCCACCGTCTGCGGAACGAATCAAGCTCGCTGAGAAACTAATCGACGTGGCGGGTGGACTAGACACGGTGCTTGCCATGCAGCTTGGCATCGCGGAAGCGATGATGCGCGCGATGGTCCCATTTATGCCGCCGGAAGAAGATGTATCGGAAGCTAAGTTGGCGGAAGTGCTCAACCAAATACGCATGCAAATGACCGAGCCTATGACTAATTACTTGATGGTGTCGGTGTTCTTTACCTATCGCCAGGTGACTGATGAAGAGCTGCAACAATACATCGCAATGTATGAGTCGGATACCGGCCGGTGGATGACAACTTTGTTCAATGGGGCGCTGGTGCATTCCTTCAAAGTGGCGGCTGCCGTCATGGGTAAAGACGCGGCGGAGGAATTCGCCAAACGAAAACCCGCCACCGCCGCCACACCCCTAAAGTGATATACCCATCATGAATAACGTAACGCTTTTTTTGCTATCGGCACTCAGCTTTTCGTTTCTCCCCCTGCACAGTCACGCCCAAGCCACGCTGTTCACGCCCACCCTGCAAGGGCAGGTGCCAGTCAAAACCTGGAAAGCCTTGCGCGATGCGCAGATTGTAAAACAAGATCTGGACTATTCCTGCGGTGCAGCCTCGTTGGCGACGATCCTAAATGGCTTTTACGGTAAGGACATTAGCGAAGAAGACATCCTCAAAGCAATGAATAAAGAAGATGGCATGGCATCGTTTGCCGACATGGCGAAGGTGTTGCCACAATATGGCTTTAAGGGCGCGGGGTTTGCGCTAGGCATCGAGCAATTGCGCAAGCTAAAAGTGCCGGTTATTGTCTATTTGCGTTATCGCGGCGATGATCATTTTTCGGTACTGCGTGGCATGAGCGAAAAATC
>JANPPH010000351.1:0-2646 GCA_031428395.1 Gammaproteobacteria bacterium | reverse complement strand
GCTAAACCCAGATTTTCCATTAACCTCTACTGCGGCGGGCGTGGCACAGTTACAAAAAAAGGGAGAGCGATATGATTCGCTCTCCCTTGGCATTGCACACTACTTAGATCCGATATTAACGAGCGGGGGTAGCGGGTGCGGGAGCAGGTGCGCCACGAGCAGGACCACCCAAACCAGGAGGTAGTGCAGGCTGGGCGGCTAAACCAGGAGGAAGCGGACGACCTACAAGCCCTGGGGGCAACGCACCAGCTACTCTTCCAGCACCCATGCCAACGCCCATTCCGCCCGCTTGCGCGAATACAACGTTAGACATTAAAAGGCTACCCGCTACCAAAGCCAAAGACACTACAATTTTCATGATCTCGTCCTACCAAGTTTAAGATTGTTAATTACCCAACCATTATAAAAGCTCTGACTTGGCAGCAATATCCGTTCACTTACTTAGCATAATTCAGGAGAACGATAGGTATATAGGCGTATCTCAAACCCAGATTTTCCATTAGCCTCGTAGCGAGGGTGCGCAAGGTGCTGAAGATGGACGAGAAAAGAATAAAAACAGTCGGAGGCGTAGTCACTCTACGGTGACAGACTGTTTTTATTCTCGCGCAGATTCAGTGCGTTGTGCAGCCGCAGTAGAGTGCTAATGGAAAATCTGGGTTAAAGACTTATTCGGACGCCAGATCGGCAAAAAGCTAAGGCTGAATCCCTAAGGCCGACCACATCTGATCAACTTTTTCTTTCACTGCGGGAGTCATCGCGATAGGCGTACCCCATTCACGGCTTGTCTCACCGGGCCATTTATTCGTCGCATCCAAACCCATTTTTGAACCAAGCCCGGAGACGGGTGAGGCGAAGTCTAGATAATCGATCGGGGTGTGCTCGATGAGGGTCACGTCTCTGGCGGGATCCATGCGCGTGGTCATGGCCCAGACGACATCCTTCCAATCCCTCACGTTCACATCATCGTCAGTGACGATAACAAACTTCGTGTACATGAACTGACGCAAAAAAGACCAGACACCCATCATTACGCGTTTGGCATGTCCTGGATATTGCTTGCGCATACTGACGATCGCCAAACGATAGGAACAGCCTTCGGGCGGCAGGTAAAAATCGGTGATTTCGGGGAATTGCTTTTGCAAAATGGGAACGAAAACTTCGTTTAACGCAACGCCCAATATCGCCGGCTCGTCCGGGGGCCTGCCAGTATAGGTGCTGTGATAGATGGGGCTATCCCGATGGGTCATGCACTCGATAGTAAAGACCGGAAATTTTTCTGTTTCATTATAGTAGCCGGTGTGGTCACCGAAAGGACCTTCCAGCGCTTCTTCACCAGCTTCGATATAGCCTTCCAAAACAAACTCCGCGCTAGCAGGCACTTGCAATCCGTTAGTGCGGCACTTTACCACTTCAGTTTTGCTACCACGCAATAGCGCGGCAAAACCGTATTCCGACAACGAATCAGGGACAGGCGTTACCGCACCGAGAATCGTCGCTGGATCGGCGCCCAACGCCACAGCCACCGGGAAACGCTGGCCTGGATTGGTTTTTTGCCACTCACGAAAATCCAAGGCTCCACCGCGATGCGACAGCCAACGCATAATGACTTTGTTTTTGGCGATCACTTGTTGGCGATAGATGCCGAGATTTTGCCGCTCTTTATGTGGCCCCTTTGTGATAACCAAGGGCCAGGTTATAAGTGGGCCGACATCGCCCGGCCAACACGTTTGGATAGGTAATAACGAGAGATCAACTTCACTGCCTTGGCGCACGTTCTCTTGGCACGGTGCTCTGCTTACAACTTTTGGCGCCATATTGAGCACCTGTTTTAAGACTGGCAATTTCTCCCACGCATCGCGCAAACCTTTAGGCGGATCAGGCTCTTTGAGATAGGCTAAGAGTTTGCCGACGTCACGCAATGCGTCCACTGAGTCTTCGCCCATGCCTTGCGCGACCCGCTTTGGCGTGCCAAAAAGGTTGCCCAGTAAGGGGATAGAACTGCCTTTGGTTTTCTCAAACAAAAGCGCAGGGCCATTAGCGCGTAAGGTTCGATCACAAATTTCGGTAATTTCGAGGTAGGGATCAACTTCGACGCTAATGCGCTTTAAATCACCCTGACGCTCTAACTGTGAAATAAAATCGCGCAAGTCCCTGTACTTCAACCAGCATCTCCTTTTTGGAATACGACGTTAATCGAGTAAAACCTCAACTAACTTAATTTACATCGACAATATTTATAGTGGCGGATCATTTCGACGCCCGTGCGGATTATCTAAATTCGGCAGTTGGAGCGCTAACGCAACATCTGGTTCAAATGCAACAATTTTTTAAACGATACTTAAAGGCCGACGACATGACTCGGCTAAAATTTGAATTTTTAGTACTTTATAGAAATATAAGCGAACAAAATAACAGTTTTTTTAAGAGCAAGCTGAAATCTATGTATTTTTTCAAGTTATCTGCATGGGAGAGCTTCCTAACGCCGTTTTTAGCACTCCCAGACATCTAAATTTTAGGCTGGCAAAAGTGCTTCCACTTTAGCCGCCATAACAAAATCGTTCTCATGCAACCCTTTAATTTTATGCGTATAAAAAGTAATTTCGGCGTAACCCCAGCCAAACTTAATATCCGGGTGATGGCCTTCAT
>JANPPH010000350.1:0-2271 GCA_031428395.1 Gammaproteobacteria bacterium | reverse complement strand
TCGCTAAACTTTTGTTGCAGCTGGCGTTTTTCGTTATTGACTTGAGACGGACGATTGCTGAAAGTGATTGACGCGATAACGTTTTGTTCGCTAAAGCTTTCGCTGTCGATGCGTGCAATAGCCAATGAATCGCCGGGCTCTAATACGCCGAGTAAATAATTAATAACTTTGTGCGCATGCTCGAGTTCTTGCGTATACGTCGCGGAGGTATCGACCAACACATAGACAGCGCGGTGTTGTGGCGTGGTATCACAACCCGTTAACAGCAACAGCAAGATACCGACGTAACTGAACGGCTTCATTGCTTAGGTTAACAAATCTGTGATGGTTCGCGGGTGCCTTTTTTCGGGAACGGGTGACTCGCTTGGTTCGAGCCCAAAGGGGAATAAGTCTACCTCCATGCGAGAATCGTCTGACTTTCGCTGCCACGAATCGGAGTTGGGTCTAAACTGGGCGCTGTCAGCTAATGTTTCGGGCTCGTATCCGCTTTGAAACGACGGAATGGGTTTGTCGGCGACGTTCTGTTCGTTGTCAAACAGCGTGGGTAGTTCTAGATTTGGCGGCGCAGCATCTGCAGCATCTAATGTCGAGGGTTCTGTGCGCGGGCGCGTTTTGTCGCGGCGAAGGGCGCTCTCTAAAGCGAGGGGCGCAAAGATCACGACATCATAAATTCGTGTGATAAAAACTGCCGTATTCTTGGCAAGATGGCCGAATAGACGTAAGGCCATGACTATAATATTTAGCAGGGCGACTGCGGCGACACCTAACATGGTGCGTGAGGATTGCACAAATGATTCCAATGGTATGGCAACAAACGTCAAGGCGAATGGCAGGATGAATCCCAGTACCATTTGGCCTGCCGATGCTATCCAGCGAAATTGGGGTTCCGCGGTGGCGGCTGCCGCACCGGTCAGCGAAAGCGTCAACGCTTCTTTGTCTGCAGCCAGCATGTCGCGCATGTAGGCGAGAGCGGCTTCGACGCAGGCCAAGGTGAAAAGAATAGTGAAAGCGGCTATTAACATACGTCGGCGCATTTGGTCATCGACAGTATAGATCGCCGAGAATAAGCGAGTGACGCGCAATGACTCCATAACAAATATGCCCATGGCGATTTCTAATAAAATAATAATCAGCGCGGCGACATCGGCAGTGCGCATCGGCCCTAGATGGTTATTGCCGCCGACCATCTCAGACATAGGCAGCGCAATCAAATGAAAATTAATAAACCCTGCGACTACGGCTATGCTGAGAATGAAGCCTGAGATAAAAAATTGGGTCAGAAAGGACGACGACACCATTCGCTCTGCCTGGTCAGTTTTGGCCAAAATTTGCTCATATTTCGCCATTTGATTGTCTATGGCTGGAATGCGATCTTCCAAGTCGCTCATCTTTTTACCTACATCGTCCATGGTCTGCGCCAACTTGCGCCAGTACGGCATCATTTTTTGCAACAAATTATGGCGTTTCTTGCAGGCAACGCGGTAAGTGTCTAAGGTCTCTTTTTGAGTATTAACGAGTGTTTGGTGAATGCTTTCGAGAATTTCGTTAACGGCAGGGCTATCCTTCGCAGGAATGCGAGCGACCGCTTCTATGGCATCAAGCCAGTCCGGTGGCGATGGTGGCACTTCATTAGAACTGCGATAGTCTTCTTCAATTCGCGTGATTTGTTCGCTCAAGGCACGATTTAGCGCCGGATAGCCACTTAAATCGCGCTTTACGACGCCGTGAACGCGTTTAAATTCGCGTTCAAGTATGCGCTCTTGTACATCGCGGCCTGCGGCGAGCAACACTTCACGATTACGTTCGCGCAAACGGTGCGCAAGATGACGTAAGGTTTGGCCGGTATAGCGCGTAGCATTATCGATAAGGGTACCCAGGCCGCGAATGGCGCTGTGTACAGGCGTGCGGGCTACATATAAAAAAATGATAATGCCGCCCACCCAGGCGAGTTGGACGAGGAACGGTTGTTGCAGCCAAGCCATAACTAAAGTGTTACCAGACATTACAACCTCCGTGTCGCGATTGGCGCGATCTGGCTATCCCGCAGCAGGCGGGTGAGAATGGTTTTACTGCGGCGAGTGATGGGTGAATCGTTCGATATTTTGAGTATGTGTACTCAGTTAACGAATTCTATAGCGCTTAGCCGACGATGACCTATAGGGACTTTCCCCGTTGTCAGTACGCAACCAGGAGGTGATGGTAAAGTGAGTGAAGGGGCTTAGCGCGGTTCAATTTTTGTCGCAGCACACCGCTGGCAACGAGACAAGGTAA
>JANPPH010000349.1:0-6534 GCA_031428395.1 Gammaproteobacteria bacterium | reverse complement strand
TGCTCCTGCGTTGCCCTACCTTCGCGCATCCCTGCGCTCGTCACCGTAGGGGTGACTACGGCTTCGCCAAAATTTAACGAAAAAATATTCCATCTTCAACATCTTAAGCGCCCTCGCTACGATTCCAACTGCCTTTTTTAGGTTAAATCTTCAGCACACAGTCACGTGACGTCAATGCAGACTAAATCAAGGCCTCGCCAAACGAAAATCCTGGCCTTTGAAATTTACCACCACGCCTTCGGGCGTAATCTCACGCAGCAGGACTTGCCCGTTTATCATCTGTCCTTCGCGATATTTCACCATATTAACGAAGACGAAACGCTCTGCGATATTTTTGGAAAAAACGTGCACGTCGATGCTCAACGGAGGCGTGGAGGCCCTGAATGGTTGATCCATGTCGGACAGCAAGGGAATGGCGGACGAGTCTTGCTGCGTTGCTTCTTCTGGCTCTGACGGTTCCGGCTGCGCTACGCTTGGATTCACTGCCTCGGCGAGCGGAAGATTTTCTGGTACTGGCGCGTTCCCAGTGTTATCCAACATGGGGTCGTTGAACGAATCGTCACTCTGTAGTGCCGCGTCTTCTTCTCCATCCGGCCAGGTAAGCGTAGCGCTAGGGTCTGTGGGATTTAATGCCGAGTCGGCTTGTGGTTCGTTTACGGTGGGGGCTTGGGAACCTGGCGTGACTCCCGCTTGACCATGAGTGGCCACTGACGCTTCTTTGTTAACGTGGTCCCTGGATTCGTCATTGATATACCAATACACCACGCCCCCTAATACCGCGTTTATCAACAAGGCGCCGCCCGCTATCCACGGCCAAGCGGTTTTTGCTTTGATAGGGTATGCATGGTGAACTGTATTGATGGTGGGCACTTGTCCCAGCTCGCGCTCCTGCTCAGATTTTTTTAAGGCATCGAGAATATATGACATGGCCTTAGCTCTGTGAGGTAGTAGTCAGCGTGGGCAAGGTAGGATCGCCCACTGCTGCAATGAGATGGATCAAGGTGAGTGCGCCCGCCAATCCGTCTTCCTTCAAGGCTCGGCTGCGCTGAAATGCCTTCACGCGCTGGAGTAATTGCGTATCGTAAACATTCGATGGGCCAACCAAAGGCACTTCACCCAATACTTTATCCAAATTACGCCGTAACCATACCACTGAGGCGCCACGCGTACCTGGAGTTAAAATATCAATATCTAACGCAGGGGGTTTCCAAACAATGATCGCCCCGCCATCCCACGCTTGCGCCATGTCCGCTAGCGCTACGCGATAACGCTGCGTACCGCTTTGCAAAATCGCCTCATTACCTTCTACCGTTGCAAGGGCAAAATAACCAAATTGGCCTTGTGGTGCAGACAGCTTAATCAATGCGGGAAAATTAATACGCAGTAAATCTTTCCACGTGGCGTTTATCTTCAGGCACTTCAAACTGCGGCCTACGGCTTTTTCGCACGCGGTGGCGCCGGTGAGGTCTTGATAATTGAAATGCCATTGCGCAAACAACGCAGCAAACCCAAGATCTTCCGTTGCGGTGGCGGCAGTACTGAGCAACTGCGCGACACTCATCACGGATTCTTTTTCTTCGCGCGGCGCGGCTAGTAGCACGGGATCGGGCGGAATTTCTTTGTCCACTGAAACGTCGGGACCGACCGGCGTCGACAACGACGCGACGGTTAAGTCCTGACGCATTTCGCGCGTGGATAAATACCCAATTACCCAGCCTACACCTAACGCTAGCAACAAGGTCGCTGCGGCTAAAACGCCGTAGCGTTTAACGCGCCCTGACTGCACGGTAAATTCTATTTCTGCGGCCGCCTGACGCACGGTTGCGCTATCGACTTCATTAATATCGTGAGCATACGCGCCCAGCAACGCGCGATCGCATAGGACATTAATGACGCGCGGAATACCCGTCGAAAGCTTGAATATTTGGTGAATCGCGCCTTTGCTAAACAGGGGTCGCTTGCTGCCTGCCACTTTAAGCCTATGCTGGATATAGTCGCGCGTTTCCTCTTCCGTTAGCGCAATCAAGTGGTAACGCGCGGTGATTCGTTGCGCCAGTTGGCGCATTTCATTACGGGCCAATAGTTCGCGCAATTCAGGTTGACCGACCAGCACGATATGCAACAGTTTGTGCTTGCTGGTTTCAAGATTAGTCAGCAAGCGGATTTGCTCAAGCACCTCCGCATCAAGATTTTGCGCTTCGTCGACAATCAGCACCGAACGGCGATTGGCGGCATGCGAGGTCAACAAATAGACATTTAAGGCATCGACCAAGCTCTTGATGCTCTCAGCCTTGGGATAGTCAATCGCGAATTCGTCACAGAGCGAGGCCACAAACTCCCAGGCAGTGAGTTTCGGATTTAGAATCAGGGCGACATCGACGTTGGGTGGGAGCTGTTCCAGCAAAGCGCGTGTCAGGGTGGTTTTGCCCGTGCCGACTTCGCCGGTAAGCTGCACGAAACCATCGCTTTCCTTGATGCCATAAAGCAAATGCGCCAAGGCTTCTTGGTGGCGCATGCTGACATAAAGATAACGAGGATCAGGGGTTATCGTGAAAGGCGGCTCGTTTAAGCCAAAAAACTCTGTATACATGACCGCTTATTATATCACCGATAGGCAATTTACATGGACGCAGTCGTAGCTTTACTTAGATTTAGCAGGATTTAGCAATTATTGCGCTCGTGCGCCCTCTAGAATTCGATCAAGAACGGCGAAAACGCGGCGTTGGCCTCCTCCAACTTGGCGCGCCAGCAGTGTTGCCGTCGACTATTTCGACGCCATTTTGCTCGCTGCGGCCTGCGTTTGCTGCTCCCGTTCCTGGCGTTTTGAGCTCAAATATTCATCGCGCTCGACTTCAAACAATTGCAGTTCAAAACGTTGAGTCAAATCGTACCAACGCGAAATCCGTTGCTCGAAGCGTTCATTCTCTGCCACCCGCAACGTGTCCAAATAAGCCTGGATCGCGAGGTAATAGCGCATGACATTGCGTTCGACAATTCCCTGTACACCGCCGATGTACTGTGGATTTCCCTCGGCATCGCGACCGACAATGGTAAATCCCACTTTGTCGCTGCCTGCGGTGCCTAAATAAATATTCATGGCAATTTTGGAGGCAAAACTAGATTTATAGGCATAGGTGAAATGGATAAAAGTGCTACTACCATCAGGTGCCGGCATTGCTTCGATATCGATGATGTAATCGCGCGTGCCATAGGGGCCATTTTTTGCATTAAAAGCGGCATGCAAATAATTCGCGGCATCGAGTTGAGCCTGGTATTGATAGCTAATATGGTGAGCATCTTCCGCTTCCTGAAAGGTTTTTTCACCCACGTATACGTCAATTAAAGCGGAGTGAATCGACGTGCTGCGACTGAGGCACATTTTGACATTCAGGTGTAGGGTTACGATGTCGCACCAGTTATCGGGAGAGCTCAAGGCGCGCGCCACGACATCGAATTTATAGGGCAATAATCCATATATCTCGCCGCGACTTGCGCTCTCATTTGTTGTGCTGAACAGGTAGATCGGGGCGTCAAATTGATTTTTTCGGAGTCTATCTTCGATGACGCGATACTTAGCAGTGAGTGCCGCCACTTTGGCGCTATAGACGCCGTCAGCAGCGCGGGCGCTTGGTGCTACGCTTTGTATTAATAGGGCAACACATAGGAATGCAAAGACAATTTTAATATGGCGCGTGAGGGGAGCGTGCACGGGCATAGCTAGCCTTTTCTTGGTTATGTATTGATAGGACAGATTGAGGCATCATAAAGTTGCAATTTACTTTGCATAGCGATGATGCAAGCAGTGCGACGACTTAGATACTGAGTTACTGACTTAAGCGTGGATAGTAGTACAAGTGCGCAGGTTTGCCGCGCGCTTTTTCGCTGACGGTGTAATACCCGCGGCCATTGGTTTGCCACGCAATTGCTTCCCCTTGCGGTTCTTGTATGTAGGGCATTTTCTGGGGTTTGTTTTTGAACATCTCTAGCAACGAAATATTATTTTTCCGCTGCCAATACCACACATTGTTACCGGCGCGCATTAGGATTTCACTGCCATCTGCTGAAATGCTGGCGGCTAAAACATAGTCGATGGCAAGCGTCGCAACCGGTGTTAATGTCACCGTTTGATGGAGCGGCTGCGGGTAAGCGGCACGGAAAACGACGGCTTGCTTGGTTTGTTTAGTAATAACATAAATATCTAAGGTCAGCGGATCAACAAACAACGCTTCGGCGTCGTGATTGCCATCTGGGTAGCGGAAACTGATGACGTCGACATGATCAAGCACCCCATCCACGGCAGTTTTTGAGGTCAAACGTGGTTCTTTGACGCGACAAATATGTTTGGTATCGAACAAGCCGAAATTGTCGCCGGTATTGGCAACATAGATATACGCGATGTTTTTCTGCGGACCTGGCCCCACTGTAATATCTTCCCAATCGCGCGCATCGCAACCGTTGAGATAAAAAACCCCCTTGTGCCTACCCTGCTCATTCAGCGCATAGATACGGTTGGCGTCGCCGGAGTCGTTATGGGTCCATAGTAGATTTGGATTGATAATGCTTGCGGCTAAACCCGATGCTTCGTTGAGCTCCGCGTATTCGAGTAGTCCTGCGTCAATACGCTGACCGAATTTAGGTGCATCCGCAGCAACGCTGGTTAACCACAAGCACATGACGGCATAGGCGATGAAACGCAAAAAACATCGCGAGGTTCTCACTAGGAACTTAATGTTTTCGACGCGATTTCAAAACTATCTTTAGACAGCGATGGGCTGCGCACTATGCGCTCGATCTGTGCGGTCATTAACGCTTGTCTTGCAGTGTCAAATTTGCGCCAATGACTGAGGGCAGACAATAGGCGCGCGGCAATTTGCGGATTGATCGGATCTAGGCGTAGCACTTGTTCGGCAAGAAATTCATAGCCCTCACCGTTGGCTTTATGAAAGCCGCGTAGGTTGCCAAAACAAAATCCGCCGATTAAAGCGCGCACCTTATTAGGTTTGCGAAAATCAAACACTGGCTCTTCGAGCAGTGCTTTGACGCGCTCCAGCGCATCCTCGGCTTGAGAGTTTGCTTGCAAACTTAGCCATTTATCCATGACCAACGAGTCGTGCTGCCAGGTGTGGTAAAACTGAGCTAACGCTTCGTCGCGCTCACTACAATTAGCATTCACCAGCGCGGCCAAAGCGCTGATCGCATCCGTCATATTATCGGCGTGGTTTGCTTGTGCTACGCACATCTTGCGAACTGCAGCATCGTCTACGTGCATCAGATAGTACAAGCACAAATTTTTCAGTCCGCGCTTGCCCATCGCCGTCGCGTTGTAGGCATAAGGCTCGCTGCTGCGATTGCTCTCATAAACTTCTAATAAATCGGTGCGTAAATGTTGTGCGATCGCGGCGCACGCGTAGTGGCGTGCAGCCAGTAATGCGTCAATATTAATTTGCACAAGCAATTCCGCCAAATAGGCTTCGGAAGGCAAGGTTAAGCTGTGTGCAACGAAAAGCTTGTCGGCCTCTGGCTTGGTTAGCGTGCGCTTAAAGGCTTCGATAAATGAGTTGGAGATCGATAGCGTACGATTGGCCTGCACATCGGCCATTAGCGTAAACAATACGCGCACAGCAAGTTGTTGACCCGCATCCCAGCGATTGAATTCATCGCTATCATGGGCCAAGAGAAAGGCCAGATCGTCGTCGCTATAATCGGCATCAAGCTTTACTGGCGCCGAAAACTTTCTTAAGAGTGAAGGTATAGGCCGCTCTGGCACATTGACGAAACAAACAGTTTCATCGGCGCTACGCAGTTCCAAAACGCGTGTTTCGCCTACTGACGCTGTTTCATCAGCAAGCTGTAACGGCAGCGCTCGGCCATTGGCGGCGAGTAAACTCAACTCGATAGGAATATGTAGCGGTGCTTTGGCAGGCTGACCCGGCGTAGGCAAGCAGCTTTGCTTCATGCGCAACTGATAGGTGCGCGCTGATTCGTTGTATTCACCAGAAACACGCACAAGAGGCGTCCCGGCTTGGGTGTACCAGCGGCGAAACTGGCTAAAATCCACACCGTTGGCGTCTTCCATCGAGCAGACAAAATCATCCGTGGTGACGGCTTGACCATCATGACGTTCGAAGTACAAATCCATGCCGCGACGAAATCCATCTACACCGAGCAGCGTTTGCATCATGCGGATGAGTTCGGCGCCTTTGTTATACACCGTCATGGTATAAAAATTATTAATCTCGATATAGGAATCGGGCCGTACAGGATGGGCCATTGGGCCAGAATCCTCAGCAAACTGATGGGTTCGTAAGGCGCGGACATCAGCAATACGTTTTACAGCTTTAGATACCATCGACGCTGAAAATTCTTGATCACGAAATACTGTCAGTCCCTCTTTAAGGCTTAGCTGAAACCAATCTCGACAGGTAATGCGGTTACCGGTCCAGTTATGAAAATACTCGTGACCAATAATGCTTTGCACACGCTCGTAGTCACTGTCAGTAGCGGTGTCGGGACGCACCAATATGCACGAAGAAT
>JANPPH010000348.1:0-6034 GCA_031428395.1 Gammaproteobacteria bacterium | reverse complement strand
TGGAACGATCAACTTCAACGGATAACCATTTAGCATTGGCAACTCTTTGCCGTTCATGGCATAAGCAAGCATTATCTCGCCATCCATGGCACGCTCCAGAGGAATCGATTTTACGAAATCTGGCGAAACGCTGCTCGCCATCGCATTGACTACGTGCCCACCCGCAAAGCCTGCGAGACCAACCGCCCCGGCTTTGCGCAGAAAATGGCGGCGACTGATGTTGCATTCCTTGTCATCGTCGTTGTTCATTCTCTATCCTCATTCCTTTGGAACGGCTTTATGCTTAACTGAACAATACCCTGTTGGGTTTGCTAGCCAATTTTGGGCTATCCATGTTTCTTGAGCGTTACCGGCCTCTACGAAAAAAAAGTCCATGCCCAACTGTCAGGCATCTTTATTCAAATCAAAGAATGCGCGACAGCTCTCCGCTAGTTAGCTCACCCCGCCTCGTCCGAATCGAAGTCAAACCAAGAAAGCATTTCGGAAACTGCCGCCGTCGCGGAGGCTAGAACACGGCGCGATCCACGCTCGTCGATCTTCGAGGTTTTATGTAGATAATCCGCCACGAGATAGCGCAGGTCTAGGACGGGGAGTCCGTCAACGGACGCCAACACCGGGAGTCGATTTCCCTTCTGCTCGGCCACACGGATCTTCATCACCAGCGGCTTATACGTGAAATTTCCGATCTTTACTTTCTCGTGCCAGTAAAGAAGCAGGGAAAGTTTTTCCCCGTCTATTACATTAATCAGCTTTGTCTCGTCAGCCGTCTTGCGGACAATATCATTTGCTGCGGCCAGCACCTTGGATCGGTCACAACCTTGCGCGCACTGAAGCTTGATGAGTACACGACGAATCGGTTCGAGGCCAACTGGTTGAAGGCGGAGATGTTCAGCGTGCAGGCGGGCGGCGTAGCTGCCAGCTACTGCAAATTGAGCTTGAACTTTCTGAAGGAGGGGATTCATCTGCGTGGACAGCTTCCGCACAAAGTCAGCGAAGAATTCCGATTTTTCTTCAAAAAACGTGTTCCGTTCTTTCCAGTGCTCGTTCATCAGGTTGGATAGCTGATGCGCGACCCCAACGTCGGTGGCGAGAGCCTTCTGCGCATCATCAAGCTCTGCGGCAAGCTCGACTGAGAGCGCCGGAGGATTTGAGATCGACGCTACGCACTGCTTGTCAAAATAAGTAGCAAGCTCTTTGTCCTCAATGAGGTTATACGCCTCCACAAACTCGGCGATCATAAGACGAAATAGTTGCTGCCTTGGCTTGCCCGCCAAGGTGGCGATCTTTTTCGCCGTCTCGGGAAGCGCGGCTAGTCGCTTTTCCTCAAGCGGAGACGCTGCCAAACCTTTATCGCTATCGAGCACAAGACCGAACCGCTTAATCCGCTTCGGCGCTTTTTTCACATCCGCGTTGGCGATGAAAGCATCACGCACCATCATGAGATATTCGTTTAGATAATACTCGCGATGCGGGTAGATTACGCCGCTCGCTTCCTGCAGCAACGCATGTGGTGGGCTCAGGCGCGTCCACTCCTCCAATGCCGATGCCGAATCGCGTCGCGGAATGCCGATGTCGATCAGTTCGGCTTTACAGGTGGCGTGATCGCCGGCACTGCTGACGTCACTCGCCTCGTTCTTGTCAATCTCTTCGTCTTCCCCGCCCTTCGGGCCGGTGTTGTCTTTGAGATATTTGGCGAACAGGGCAGAATTCTCGCGGACGAGCGCGGTGAACTCTGCTTTAAATGTGGTTAGCGTGGCAAGCAACACGTCGTGGACTTCCGTGAAGCACTGATACCACTCCTCCGCCGTGAGGCTCGGATTAATAACGACCTGCGTATCCCAGTCGTTCTCGCCTTTCTCTGGCGTGCCGAGAAAAAAGTTGAGCGCCCGGCCACCCTTTACGAAAAAAATGACCCGTTTTTTGCTCGGAGTATTTAGCGCGTTGACTTTTTTTCCGATCTCACTGATTTTCTTAGTCAGCCATGCGGAGAGCCAGCCCATTTGGGACGGATCACCGTTGTGGAGGAGCTTAGTCAGATTCCCACTGAGATCTGCCCGAAGGTCGTCGCTGATGACAGCATTCGACTCAACACGATATTGAACCAACAGTCGGAACAGATAAAACGTGTCGATGAGATGATTCATCCTCACCGCCGCCAAGTGCTGCGTGTTGTCGTCCTCGATAGGCTTGAATTTTAAATATTCGGCCCGCCCTGCATCCTGGACGAAGTATTGAGCGAGTGTTTCCGATTGAGCCTTTAGCGGATCGAGGGCGGCCTGCTTGACTGCCTTGTGGACAATCCTTTGATAGGTGTTTTCTAACATCTGCAGTGGGTGGACCATTGGCGCCTTCCACATGAAGGACTTATCCTCTTGCTCGGACAATATCAAGCGCACACCGGGGCGGTTGCCGACGGCCAGAACGGCCATTTTTCTGAAACAGCCCACGCCATCGAGGTCTAGATCAACTTCGTTCTCACGCCGGGCCTGCTCGCTTTTCCAGCATGACCATACGAGATACGAGTCTTCCATGCCCTTGGAGAGCACTACGAAGTTCTGATTCGCGCTTTCATACAGATAAATGATGAACATCCCTAAATTAACAGCCGCCGGACCGACCTCCTTTTCTACTTCCGGGCAAAAATCCTTCACCTGGTTTATAGCGTAAGCACCGAAGCGTTTGTGTTCAACGTTATCCGGTTTGTTGACGAAGTCTTTGAACGCCTGCAGGTCTCTTTGGAATTGGCTAATAAGAATCCAACTTTCTTGTTGTTTGCGCTGATTGAATTCGAACATGGGTAAGCGAGTGAATGGCATGGGTGGTGCTCCTTTTTAAATGACGGAAGAATTCCTATAAAAACGGTGACTGAGATGATTTGCCTGGCGTTTTTCCAACGTCGCCATGTGTTCCTTATTCGTGCCGAAACAATTAACTCAGGCGGCACATAAAATTTCCTCAAGCGTCGGACTCCAGGTGGCGCCAGACACCTCGTAACACTTTTTCACTGGCGTATCGAAGTCGTACGTAGCGATCGTTTTCCATGTCTCAATGGGCGCGGGGAATGTCATTATTTCGATTTTGATGGAGACATTGTTTGCCTCGGGAGGAATACTAATACTCTGGGCTGCAAGCACTGGAAGATTACCTGATTCGTTTTTTGTCACCTGTCCGTTTTGTTGCCACGCCACTGTAAAGCGCAAAACAAACGCACCGTTATTTCTCACCAGCACGGACCCTGGACGCAGATCACTCGCCTTGGGCGAGTAAGGCACGAGAGAACTGATCCAGCCTATGACGTGAAGGCTTGAATCCGCAACTTGGGGGTGTACGGCGAGTGGCCCAAGAAACACGGGCTTGTTCGATAATTTCGCCGCATCGAGTAACGCTTGATCCCTAGCGCTCCATTCTGCGTCTACCGTTATGTCTTTAGCGAGCAGCATGCCGGTAGGGAGCAGAGGAAACACCCCGGAATTTTCATCCGTGTTGCCAGAAGAACAAAATCCTTGGGGTTGACTCGACAGATACCAACCGCCCGTTTCGAATAACAAAAAATTAAGCCAAGGCCTGCGGAATTGCACCAGCAGGTATTTCATCTTGATTGATCGAATTTTAGTCAGCGTGTCGACAAGCATTGAACTACCGCGTTCGCCGCCAACCGATAATTGCAAGGCACTCATGTCACCGAGCGTAGTAAAACGGCCGTCTCGTCCCTCTAGATCATTTAAATCTATATCGAGATCTTGGAAACGACCATTTTGCGAAGTGTCATACCAATCCTCCGGTACAGCGTATACGGGGCGCCAAGGCGTAGGTGTTCCGTCCATGCCAGAAAAGCTATTTTTACTAAACTGTCGTCGCGCGTCAGCAATTACGCCCACCGTAAAAGGACTGTCCTCACTCGCCGAAGCTCCTTCAACTATGTGCTCATAAATTTTTTCAGTCGAATTACCGCGCGGACTATAAAATTGGCTAAAACCAGGCATCGGATCGACCAGTTGCCGAAACGCAAATAACGACTTCAGGTCACCGTTAGGGTTTGAGCCGGAGCGCGATTTCTCATAATTGTTAGCGTCAAGAGTCATTGGAAACGAATTGAATTGAAAAACAGGCTTGCTCGAAGTCGGGATGCCTTGCCGCGCTGATTTCGATAGCTCAGGTGGTGCTTGCGTAGACTCATAGCCTGCGCTGCAAACTGCATTGGCAATTGCATCAAGAAGATTCATTCCGTTGCCCATCTCAGCCGATGACAAACAAACTCTATTATTCTGCTCTACCCGAAGAAGACCCGGTCAATCGAGACAGAGGAGGAAAGCGAGCACGCTCGCTCCCCTCCGCAGGTTGCAACTCAAGGGAAACGTCAGAAGCGTTATTCTGGCGCGTTTTGAGTAGGGCTTTTCGGCATCATGGTGCTAATCCAGGCGATGATTTGAAGGCCTGGAAGGTGCAGCGTTCCGCCATCAAAGGTGGATTTGAAATCTCTTTCGGAAGATCTATTTTTGTACTCTCCGCTTATGCTAAATGGACCCCAGCCCACTGAGCCCTCCGTTGAGAGTAAATTTTCCATCGTCTTTTTATCTTCTTCAGTAAAGGCCGCGCTGATTTTGACATTTCGTGCGACGACAAATCCGGTGGGTAGCAGCGGCATGGCGCCTTTCGGGTCGGTCGGTGAACCACTCGATATTCCACCGATACCGTAGCCCTTCACCCACCAATTATTCATACCAAACAACAAGGGGTTGAACCAGGGACGCTTAATGGTCACGGTAATTAATTCAGCTTCCAGCGTGAAATCCTCGGCGTCCATATGCGCTTTGGTGTTCTCTATTTCACCTTTGACTTTAGCCGACCCGTGCCACAATCCCCAACGAGCGCTAGCCTCGGTGGCATAGGCATGCGCAGATGAACTTTCTGACTTGTTCAAGTATGAACTTTTGAACGTCAGTTTCGACGCCGTGGATTTCTGATCGCTCCAGTTTGAGGGTAGCGCGTAAGAGGGCAACCATGGAACGCCGCCTGGTGTCAGCGAAGGCAGGTGATGCGCGTCGCTGGCGAGCCGCTGGGCTTCTGCGATCGCGTAGCTGACGGCGTCGTTGATCGTCGACATAAGCGCATTTTGGGCCGGCTCCACTTCCCCTTTGCCAGAACGGATCCAGGCGTCCCATGTTTGGTTGACGTTGAGGTTTAGTCCTGGCTCCACCGCGTTCCAGGCACGTTGATCCTCGATAAGATCGAGATCGTAGCCGTTGAAAGCAGTGCGATAACCACCCACCGCAGATATGTATGCAGCTTGCGCAGTCTGGTAGGCGAGCACTCTCGGCGACGGATCAGTTCTCATCGTCTTGTTATCAAGATAATCCGTAATTTCGGTTTCTGTATTAAGAAATTTATAGGCTTTTTCGTAGATTTTTTTTTGGTTTTCGTTAACGGCTGCGTTAGTATTGGCGTTGCCCAAAATGGTTTTGAGAACGTCAGAAACCTTCTTACCACTATCGCTCCACAGCGGACCTGGCGTCGGCAGCGCATCGACCAAACTTGAAAACATCGCCGCGGCTTTCTGTTGCCCCCTTGGATTAGCGGGGCTCATCATATTGGCAAAGTCATCGGGATTGATGACCGAGTTCTTGACCATTTGAAAGTAAGTATCTTTTTCGTTAAACCCCGCCGCTTTGCCACTTGGCGAATAGATAACGGCATCATAAAGTCGGTCATAAAGACTCGCGAGTACTTTGGCTTCTTGTTCTTGATTCATTTTTTCACCTTTTGTTGGAGTTAAGAATTTTCAATCGGCTCTTGGCAAATCAATTGTGTTCACACTAAATATATTGGGTCGCACAACACCAATGATGAGCCACTCTATTTTTTCGGATTATTGAACAGGGGCGCTAAATGGTGGCAACCGCCCACACGCTGCTGATGTTTCGCACAGTCGATGCGCACGAAAGCGGACTCCTCGTCGATCAAACCGCCGTAGTGAAACTGGTCCTCGACCACTTCGAACTTCATGCCACCCACTCAATGCGCAACCTTGGCGATT
>JANPPH010000347.1:0-10603 GCA_031428395.1 Gammaproteobacteria bacterium | reverse complement strand
CGTAAATACATGCCTATCACGTACTGGTGTCTTCTCATAGGATCGTTGGCCTTGATTGGTTTCCCCGGTATGTCGGGCTTTTTCTCTAAAGATGCGATTATTGAAGCGGTAAAAGAATCTAATTTAGCTGGTTCAGGGTTTGCGTATGCCGCTATTCTGATGGGTGTATTCGTCACTGCACTTTATAGTTTCCGTATGTTTTTCCTTGTGTTTCATGGCAAGGAGCGCATGGATGAGCACACTAAACATCATCTGCATGAATCCCCCGGCGTTGTTACTTTACCGCTAATTTTGCTCGCTATTCCTTCCGCTATCGGTGGTTTCGTCATTGGGCCTTTGCTTTTTGAAGGTTATTTCGGGGACGCAATTAAGGTGCTTCCGAGCCACGACGTACTGGGCAGAATGGGTGAGCATTTTACCGGGGCATGGGGCTTCGCACTGCATGGACTATTGTCTCCCGCGGTATGGTTTGCCGCCGCTGGCGTAGCGCTAGCATGGTATTTATATTTGCAACGCCCGGATCTGCCAGCGGTCATCAAAGAACGTTTTGCGGGAATTTATGGCGTGCTCGAGCGTAAATATGGATTCGATAATTTTAACGATATCGTTTTTGCGGGCGGCGGGCGTCTCTTGGGGCGGTTTCTATGGAAAGAGGCTGATGCAAAGTTAATTGACGGCATGATGGTGAACGGTCCCGCCAGAATAATTGGTGCTGGTGCTAGTATTATTCGGCTGATTCAATCTGGTTTTCTTTACCACTATGCCTTTGCGATGATCATTGGGCTGTTATTGCTAATCACCGTATTTGTATTTTAGCAATTTTGGCACTCATGCTCAGTGACTTCGGTTTCTACCGCCTACGAGATATAACGAGAAAGGTATAGTAAACATCTCATGTCCGATCTGCCGCTGCTAAGTCTTGTTATTTGGCTACCCATCATTGGTGGCGCCGCTGTCCTTATGGCCGCGCGCAACGGCAATGATAACGTCGTGCGTTGGTTGGCGCTGGCCATTAGTCTTGCCACATTTGTTGCGTCGATTCCGTTGTATGCGGCCTTTGATCTCAACACCTACGAAATGCAATTCGTGGAGAAACTGTCATGGATTCCACGCTTTAATATTTTTTATCACCTCGGTGTGGATGGTATTTCCATGCCCTTAATTTTGCTAACGAGCTTCATGACGGTGCTGGTCATAATCGCGGGTTGGGAAGTCATCCAGCTTAAAGTAGCCCAATACATGGCCGCCTTTCTAGTTATGGAAGGGCTGATGAATGGCGTGTTTGCCTCCGTGGACGCCGTTCTATTCTATGTCTTTTGGGAAGGCATGCTAATACCGATGTTTCTTATTATCGGCATTTGGGGCGGTACGAATCGTGTCTATGCTGCGATCAAGTTCTTTCTCTATACGTTCCTAGGTTCAGTGTTGCTTTTAGTTGGCATCATTTATCTTTATTTCCAAGCTGATAGTTTCTCTATTCTCGATTTCCACGATTTGCCTCTGGGCATGACGGCACAAATTTTGTTATTTCTTGGCTTTTTGTTGGCTTTCGCGGTCAAAGTGCCAATGTGGCCGGTACATACTTGGCTGCCCGATGCGCACGTGGAGGCGCCCACAGGTGGCTCCGTTATCCTTGCGGCGATCATGTTGAAGCTTGGCGCTTACGGCTTTGTGCGCTTTATCCTGCCCATTACGCCCGATGCCAGTCATGAACTCGATTGGTTGGTGATTACCATGTCGCTTATCGCAGTGGTTTACATCGCCTTTGTCGCGTTGGTGCAAGAAGACATGAAAAAGCTAATTGCCTATTCGTCGATTGCGCACATGGGTTTTGTAACCTTGGGGTTTTTCTTGGTTTTTAGCATCTTCGAACAGACACAGGGCGTCAGAGGCGCCGCGATGGGTATTGAAGGCGCGTTGGTGCAAATGATCTCGCATGGCTTTGTCTCTGGAGCGCTATTTTTATGCGTCGGCGTGCTGTATGACCGTATGCACTCACGAAATATTGGTGATTACGGCGGCGTGATTAATACCATGCCGGTGTTTAGCGCCTTAGCGGTATTTTTCGCGATGGCGAACGCTGGGTTGCCTGGCACCTCGGGTTTTGTCGGCGAATTCATGGTCATTCTGGCCAGCTTCCAAGC
The DNA here is from genome assembly GCA_031428395.1 of Gammaproteobacteria bacterium. GTDB lineage: Bacteria > Pseudomonadota > Gammaproteobacteria > JAADHS01 > JAADHS01 > JANPPH01. The sequence goes on along the minus strand of JANPPH010000347.1, from coordinate 8,459 downwards.
CAATTTTTGGCTCGCATTTTTAGCCGCGACGACTCTGGTGTTAGGTGCCGCGTACACGCTGTGGATGGTGAAACGGGTGTTCTTTGGCGAGATTGCTAATGCAAATGTTGCTGCGCTAAAAGATATTAATCTACGCGAAGGCATTGTGCTGGGTTCGCTGGCGCTGTGCGTATTGGCGCTTGGCGTATATCCCGCGCCCTTAGTAGAGGTGATGCATGCATCGGTAGATCACTTGCTGCAGCAAGTGATTAGTTCCAAGCTATAAAGCGCACAGAGCCGCTACGGACAGGAAACGGTTAAAAAATGAACTTTGAATCACCAAGTTTTGCGCCAGCATTGCCCGAAATATTTGTCCTAACGATGGCCTGCATTGTGCTGCTCGTCGACGTGTTCCAAAAGAGCGAAGATCGATTCGTTACCTATTTAATGAGCCAAGCGACCTTGGTGGGCGCAGCCATTCTCACTATTAGCTTGCACACCAGTACGCCTGAACTGACCTTCAATGGCAGCTATATAAAAGACAGCATGAGTGATGTGCTGAAGATTTTTTTATATCTCCTAACCGCCATCACATTTACGTATTCGCGTGACTATTTGCGCGAGCGTGACTTGCTTAAGGGTGAATACTTCGTGCTGGGACTCTTCGGCTTAGTCGGCATGATGATTATGGTATCCGCTCACAGTTCGTTGGTGCTGTATTTAGGACTCGAATTATTGTCGTTGTGCCTTTATGCCATGGTTGCGTTTAATCGCGATGCCGCTGATTCATCGGAAGCGGCGATGAAATATTTTATTTTGGGTGCGCTGTCCTCCGGTATGTTGCTGTATGGGTTGTCTTTACTCTATGGCGTAACAGGTACTCTCAACCTCAAGGAGACGGGTGACTACATCGCGATGGCACCGGCAAATGACATGCTGTTGAAATTAGCGTTGGTATTTGTGGTAGTAGGTTTGGCATTTAAGCTAGGCGCCGTGCCTTTCCATATGTGGATTCCAGACGTCTATCACGGCGCGCCGACGAGCGTGACATTATTTATTGGCACCGCGCCGAAAATAGCCGCCTTCGGCATGATCATGCGGTTGTTGGTCGAGGGTTTAGGTGGGTTGCAGGTGGAATGGCAAGACATGTTAATCGTCTTGGCAATGTTGTCTATTGCGCTGGGCAACGTGGTGGCTATTGCCCAGGCGAACATCAAACGCATGTTGGCTTATTCAACCATCTCGCACGTTGGCTTTTTACTTTTGGGTATACTTGCTGGCACGGAAAATGGTTATTCGTCGGCGATGTTTTACGTCCTGGTTTACGCACTGATGGGTGCCGGTAGTTTCGGCATGGTTATTATGCTCAGCCGCGCAGGTTTTGAAGCCGACAAGTTAGAAGATTTTAAGGGGCTTAACGACCGCAGTCCCTGGCTCGCATTCATCATGTTGTTATTAATGGTTTCAATGGCGGGGCTACCACCAACCGTCGGTTTTTATGCGAAGTTGTCAGTGTTGCAAGCGATCATCGATTCAGGCTTTGTATGGCTCGCTGTATTCGCCGTAGTCCTCTCAGTAGTAGGCGCTTATTATTATTTGCGCATCATCAAACTAATGTACTTCGATAAAGCGGAAGATCATCACCCGATTACTGCAAGCTTTGATATGCGCGTGGCGCTGGGTGCTAACGGCATAGCAATACTCGCGTTAGGTATCTACCCTAGCGCGTTAATGGCACTATGCGCGAATGCGCTGGCGGTGTGACGATTTACAAAAAGCTTTCGTTTCAAAACGATTACATCAATTTGCCGCATTCGGCGCGCAGCGGTAAGCCATGTATATCCTGATTAGTAATGACGATGGTTATCAGGCGCCGGGCCTTCTCTGCCTCGCGCAGGCTCTGGCTGCAATCGCGGACATCACCGTTGTTGCGCCTGACCGCAACCGTAGCGGGGCGAGTAACTCCCTTACTATTGATAACCCCTTACGTATTACACAAGCTGAAAATGGCTTTTACCATGTCAATGGCACTCCCACGGACTGTGTACATCTGGCGATTACGGGCTTGCTTGTTCGGGAGCCTGATATGGTCATCGCTGGAATCAATGCCGGTGCCAACATGGGCGATGATGTAGTGTATTCCGGCACGGTTGCAGCGGCCATGGAAGGTAGGTTTATGGGCTTGCCAGCCATGGCGGTGTCGTTAGGAGGCGCCGACTTCAAGCACTACGCCACCGCCGCCAAAGTCGCGGTGAGCCTGGTGCAAAAATTGCAGGTTAACACCTTGCCGCCCAACATCATCTTGAACGTCAATGTGCCTGATGTGCCGTGGGAGGAGCTAAAGGCGTTTGACGCAACGCGCTTGGGTAACAGGCACAAGGCGGAGCCGGCGATCAAGCAGATAGACCCACGCGGACGCGATATTTACTGGGTTGGACCCGCAGGGCCCGAGCAAGATGCGGGGCCGGGCACAGATTTTTACGCATTGAGAAATAAACGCGTGTCGGTGACGCCGATTCAGGTTGATCTCACTCGGTACGCGGCACTCAATCAAGTGGCCAAGTGGTTGGAGGGTATAAAACCAGCATGAAGTCGTCCCGACATTTGGGTGTAGGCATGACCTCACAACGCACTCGCGAACGACTGATTCAGCGCCTGGAAAGCGATGGCATTACCAACGCGTTGGTACTCGCCGTAATGCGCACGACTCCAAGGCACATATTTGTTGATGAAGCCCTAGCCAGCCGTGCCTATGACGGTACGTCCTTACCCATAGGCTATGGCCAAACCATTTCTCAGCCCTATATCGTGGCACGCATGACAGAGGTGTTGTTAAACGGCGGGCCTTTGAAAAAAGTGTTAGAAATTGGCACGGGTTCAGGCTACCAGGCCGCAGTACTCGCGCAGCTTGCCGAGCAGGTCTATAGCCTTGAGCGAATCGAGTCTTTACTTAAAGTAGCGCGCAGCCGATTCCAAGAGCTGGGCTTGCGTAATATTCGTCTTAAGTTTGCCGATGGCAATGTCGGTTGGCCCGACTACGGGCCTTATGATGGCATTATTTTGACCGCCGCACCCATTGATATCCCGCCCGCATTGTTGCAGCAGCTTTCACTCGGAGGCCGTTTAGTGGCGCCAGTTGGGGGCGCAGGCAATCAAACATTGAAATTGATCACCCGAACAGAAGAAGCCTATATCGTTGAAGATTTGGAAGCAGTAAGTTTTGTGCCACTTTACTTTGGCAGTTAGTTTTTTGGCAGTTAGTTTAGCCCAGATTTTCCATTAGCACTCTACTGCGGCCGCACAAGGCACTGAATCTGCGCGAGAAAAGAAGAAAAACAGTCTATCACCGTAGAGTGACTACGCCTCCGACTGTTTTTGTTCTTTTCCCGCCCATCTTCAGCACCTTGCACGCCCTCGCTACGAGGCTAATGGAAAAGCTGGGTTAAAACATGCTATGTCTAGCGAAAAATATCGAGCGAGCACAATTTCTTGACTAAAATAAATTTAGCCAAGGAGCGCGTTTCCGTTAACACCAGATTTTCATTAGCGCTTGTAGCGAGGCGTGCAAGGTACAGTGACGGGCTGTTTTTTAGTTTTCCGCGCGCAGATTCAGCGCCTTGTCCGGCCGCAGTAGAGGACTAATGGAAAATCTGGGTTAAGAGGCGAGTTTAAATTGTAACGTTAAGTTGTTTTCAAGCTATATTCTTAAAAAAAAACCTCGCGCAGCAATCGTTCGTCGACTTTAGAATTTATTCACCTATCAGTTTGGCTCGTCTTTTTTTTGACCAATGCCATATTGTTTACTTAATACATCAACTAAGCCTTGAAAATCGCAAAAATTAGGAGCACTCTTTAGACGAAAGATCAAGGACGTAAAAACCAATGGAGGGATGCGCTTTGAAGGAACTTCTGGAACGCTCAATGGACTTGGAGGTAGGGGGAGCTAGCCACGACGCCGGTGAAGAGCTGAACCTTGCTGAGGAAGAGGCTGAGGCTGAAGAGGTCGAGCAGGAAGCCGCGCCAGAATATGTTTATACCGGCGATCTCGATGCTACCCAAATCTACTTAAGTGAAATCGGTTACGCAGCTCTGCTAACGGCAGAGGAGGAAGTCAAGTTCGCGCGCTTGGCCCTTCGAGGGGACGAAGCCGCCCGCAAACGCATGATCGAAAGCAATTTGCGTTTGGTAGTGAAAATCGCAAGATATTATCTGAACCGCGGCTTAGCCTTATTAGATCTAATTGAAGAGGGTAACCTCGGTCTGATCCACGCCGTCGAAAAGTTTGACCCTGAGCGTGGTTTTCGTTTTTCCACTTATGCTACATGGTGGATACGCCAAACTATCGAACGTGCGATCATGAATCAAACCCGCACCATTCGTTTGCCTGTTCATGTCGTCAAGCAAATTAATCAATACCAACGCGCGGCACGTAGATTGGCGCAAGCACTAGATCACGAGCCAAGCTACGAAGAGGTGGCCAGGCTTTTAGATGTGCCCACGGCCGATGTCGAACATACTATGGGCTTGAACGAGCGCGTCGCGTGTGTGGACACACCAGCAATCAATAAAGACAAGTTGTTACAAGATGCGACGGCAGAAGATAGTTATTCAGACCCAGTAGCGCCACTGCAAGATGCTCAGGTACAACGTTACATCGAGTTTTGGTTATCACAGCTAAGCGATAAGCAAAGGCGCGTAGTGGAGTCGCGGTTCGGCATCAACGGTCAAGAGGCTGCAACGCTGGAAGAGGTTGGCATCCAGATTGGGGTGACTCGGGAACGGGTTCGCCAAATTCAAGTCGAAGCATTAAAACGTTTGCGCAAGATATTGGAAACGCAAGGTATTTCATCTGATATGGTGTTGTGCTAATGGATTTAATGCGCAAACAATAAAAAGGGGCGTACGCCCCTTTTTATTGTTTCTATAAGTTGAAAATCCCAATCAAATCATCAGCAGTGCAGCCGCAACCCTACGACCTTCATACATAAGAATGTTATAAGTCCTGCAAGCGGCGCCCGTATCCATTACTTCAAAGCCGATAGACCGTTGGTACAAGGGTTCGATCATCTCAACGTCAGGCCATTGAAGGCGTGAGCCGGCGCCTAATATTACGACTTCTACGCGAAGTGCCGCGAGCGTCTCAAAATGTGCCCGCTGTAATTCGTCAAAGTGCTGCGGAGCCCAGTCTGAGATGAGTGTTTCAGGTGTGATAATGAGACTGCGTGTCAGCTTTTGGGTTTGCAGGCGTACGGCTTCATTTGCGTTCAGCGGCGTTATGTTGGGATTTTCCGTGTCTTGCCACGGCACTATCACGCTTATTTCGCCCGCAGCATAAGAACGAATACTATAGCGTTGGAGGTCAAGATCCTGATTGAATTGCATGCGGCCACCACAAAGTTTACTCAACGTGATGTTACCTTAAAAATTCCCACTTGGAAAAAGGGCATTGATGTTGAACGATAGGGAATTTAGGTTGACAGCTTCCCAGGCGGACGGTAGTTTGTGAGGTTTATTTGGCACAAGCTTTGTCAAATTATGATCTTAGGCCTACGATCGGCAGTTCGACCTCAGCGCGACGTCTATACAACAGAAGTACGTCTTAAGTAGTAGGTTCAAAATGCCCGTTTTAGGATAAAGTACCCAACCTCTAAATTTAGTGTCGGATTACCACTTTGAATTGCGAATTTCCAAGAATTAAGCGGCTTCCCCCCTACGTATTTAATATCGTAAATGATTTAAAGGCGAAAGCGCGTGCGCGTGGCGAGGATATCATCGATTTCGGCATGGGTAATCCGGACCAACCGACTGCAAAGCACATTGTCGATAAGCTCATCGAAGCGGCCCAACGCGGAGATACGCATCGCTATTCTGTGTCGCGCGGGATTCCTCGCCTGCGCAGGGCGATTTGTGAGTGGTATCGAACGCGTTTCCATGTCGAGCTTGATCCCGATACAGAATCTATTGTTACCATTGGATCGAAAGAGGGGTTGGCGCATTTGGCCTTAGCCACCCTGGGTACCGGCGACGTCGTGCTCGTGCCTAATCCTGCGTATCCCATACATCCTTATAGTGTGGTCATCGCCGGCGCCGACATTCGTCATGTGCCCCTGACGCCTAACGTTGATTTTTTTGCTGAGTTAGAACAGGCGATTAAAGATTCTCGGCCTAAGCCGAAAATGTTAATTTTGAATTTTCCGGGGAACCCGACTACGCAGTGTGTCGATTTAGCCTTCTTTGAGAAGGTTGTTGCCATTGCGCAGGAATACAAAATTTGGGTGGTACATGATATTGCGTACGGCGAAATAGTGTTCGATGGCTACGTCGCGCCGTCAATCTTACAAGCGGCGGGTGCTAAGGACGTAGCGGTAGAATTTTACAGCTTATCTAAGACCTACAATATGCCCGGTTGGCGGGTCGGTTTTATGGTCGGTAATTCCATTTTGGTCGGTGCCCTGGCTCGCATGAAATCGTATCTAGATTACGGCACATTCACGCCCATTCAAGTGGCTGCGATTGCGGCCTTAGAGGGTCCGCAAAAATGCGTTAAAGAGATGCGTGATATTTATCGCAGCCGTCGCGACGTGCTGTGTAGCGGCTTAAATAGCTTAGGTTGGGCGGTGGAACCGCCGAAAGCCACCATGTTCACATGGGCGCCCATCCCAGAGCAATATCGGCATATGGGGTCCTTAGAATTTACTAAAAAATTACTTGAAGAAGCAAAGGTAGCTGTCTCACCAGGCGTCGGTTTTGGTGAATTTGGCGATGATCATGTGCGCTTTGGCTTAATTGAAAATGAACACCGTAGCCGCCAGGCTGTGCGTGGCATACGGGATATGTTTCGCAAAGACAGCCGGGCCTGAAATAAATAGCACGATTAGAAAGGAGTACCGCCGTGAATCCGGTTAAAGTGGGTCTGCTGGGTCTGGGGACGGTTGGCTGTGGCACGGTTAATGTCCTTAGCCGTAACGCGAGTGAAATCAAGCGTCGAGCGGGCAGAGGTATTGTTATTGCACAAGCCTCGGCGCGTGATATCCAAAAGTCGCGACATTGCGATTTGGCGGCCGCCATATTGACCAGCGATCCGTTCACAGTAGTCAATAATCCAGACATTGATGTGGTCGTTGAGCTGATTGGTGGCACTGACGTCGCTCTCAAGCTCGTTAAGCAAGCCATTGCTAATGGCAAGCATGTGGTGACGGCTAACAAGGCTTTGATCGCCAAGCACGGTAATGAATTATTCGCTGCCGCCCGCAAACAGGGGGTTATGGTGGCCTTTGAAGCAGCTGTGGCAGGTGGTATTCCGATTATTAAAGCGATTCGCGAGGGCTTGGCCGGTAATCGTATCAACTCGATTGCAGGCATCATTAACGGTACGGGAAATTTCATCCTCACGGAAATGCGCGACAAAGGTCGCGAATTTGGTGAAGTACTCGCCCAGGCGCAACAATTGGGTTACGCCGAGGCCGATCCCACCTTTGATGTTGAAGGTATTGACGCTGCGCATAAATTAACCATTTTGGCGTCTATTGCTTTCGGTATCCCGCTGCAATTTGACAAGGTTTACACCGAAGGGATCAGCCAGATTACCCGCGAAGACGTCTCTTACGCGGAGGAGCTTGGCTATCGGATCAAACACCTGGGTATTGCGCGTCGCGCTGAGTCTGGGATCGAGCTGCGGGTTCACCCTACGCTCATTCCCGAGCGCCGTTTGATCGCTAACGTCGATGGTGTGATGAACGCAGTCCTGGTGGACGGTGACGCAGCAGGTCCGACCCTTTACTACGGCGCGGGCGCGGGTTCAGAGCCCACCGCATCTGCCGTGGTGGCGGATTTGGTGGATGTTGTGCGGGCCTTAACGGCAGATCCTGAAAATCGGGTGCCGCACTTAGCGTTTCAGCCGGATGCTTTATCCGATACGGCTATTCTGCCAATAGATGCAGTCGAGACATCCTATTATTTGCGCATGCAAGCGGAAGATCGGCCAGGCGTGCTGGCGGACGTCACCAGAATTTTGGGTGACCAGCACATCAGCATTGAAGCGATTATTCAGAAAGAACCACTGCCGGATGTGACCGATGTGTCAGTGATTATGTTGACGCATCGTGTGCTGGAGCGGCGTATGAACGAGGCCATTCGCCAGATAGAGGCGTTGTCGAGCATCGTCGGCAAGGTTACGCGCATCCGTTTGGAACATCTAGGACGCATCAAGAATCCAATATAACTATTTGCTTTTGCTAAGATTTATTACAGAGGATTAGTGTTATGCCATTTCGGCGCCGTTACACCGGGCTTATCGAAAAATACCGTGATCGCTTGCCGGTTCACGACGACACCCGCATCATTAGCTTAGGTGAAGGCAATACGCCATTGATTCGTTTGAATAATATTCCTCGTCAGTTACATAAGGACGTCGATATTTACGTCAAATTTGAAGGCTTAAATCCCACCGGTTCTTTTAAAGATCGTGGCATGACCATGGC
>JANPPH010000346.1:0-4197 GCA_031428395.1 Gammaproteobacteria bacterium | reverse complement strand
GCGCAGATTCAGTGCGTTGTGCGGCCGCAGTAGAGGGCTAATGGAAAATCTGGGTTTAAGCTGGATCTGCAAGAACCCGCAGAAGCCATTGCCGCTATCGGTCAGTTAGTATCAGACGATATCGAACTATCTACCACCGATATCGAACCGTCGGCCAACGAGTCCGCACATTGAGAATTTATGACTGAGCTTAAAAAAGAACGTTTGCAAAAAGTGTTGGCGCGATCAGGTTACGGCTCACGCCGTCATATTGAAACGCTAATTGAAGCCGGTCGCGTCGCCGTGAACGGTGTGGTCGCAACATTGGGTGATGGCGTCATCAGCCGTGATCGCATCACCATCGACGGACGCATGGCCAATCTAGCCGACACCGAGATTGAAGTCCGGGTCGTGGTTTATCATAAGCCAGAAGGTCAAGTCTGTACGCGTTCTGATCCGGAAGGTCGCCCTACAATTTTTGAGCACGTGCCTGCGCCGCGCGGCAGTCGTTGGGTCACGGTAGGTCGCCTGGATCTTAATTCGTCAGGCTTGCTGCTGCTGACCACCGATGGCGAGTTAGCCAACCGACTTATGCACCCGTCGAACGAGATCGAGCGCGAATATGCGGTGCGCGTGTTGGGGGCTGTCGAAGACAGTGCCCTTGAAGCGCTCACCGAGGGCGTTACTCTCGAAGATGGCCCGGCACATTTTGAATCGATTACGGATGCGGGTGGCTCCGGCGCCAACCACTGGTACTCGGTTGTTATCAAGGAGGGGCGTAAACGCGAAGTGCGACGCCTGTGGGAATCGCAGGGTATTACCGTTAGCCGTTTGATTCGCACGCGTTTGGGCCCGATCACGATGCCGAAAGGCTTGCGCAGTGGTCATTGGCAAGATTTAGATGCGAACCAGATCGCGCAATTAATGTCCGCCGCAGGATTGGAGCCAGCGCCACGCGTTGTTACACCCTCCAAGCCTAAGAGATCGGATAAAACTGCTAGACCGGATAAAGCTGCAAGGCCCACTAAACCCGCTCGCCCATCCACTCGCGGCAAGCGGCCCACGGCCTTTAAAAGTGACGACAAAAAAACTATTCCGGCCAAACGCAAACGGCTTCATCTGCGTTAAGCGCAATGCTGACACAAATATTCGACGAGTTGTTAGCGGCATACGGGCCACAGCATTGGTGGCCCGGCAATAGTCCTTTCGAAGTGATGGTTGGCGCGATATTAACCCAAAACACCGCCTGGACGAATGTTGAAAAAGCCATCGCCAATCTAAAACAACAGCGTTATCTTGCGCCACAGCGCATTCTCGCGATCGGTGAAGCGGCGCTGGCCGACTGTATTCGTCCAGCGGGTTATTTCAATGTTAAAGCTCGACGCTTAACTAATTTTTGTAGTTGGTATGTCGAGCACGGCGAATATGTCGCACTCTCTGCATGGACCACGCATGACTTACGTCTTGGCTTGCTGTCGGTCAATGGCGTTGGCCCTGAGACTGCCGACGATATACTGCTTTATGCCTTTGAACGCCCGGTGTTTGTGATAGACGCCTACACTCGCCGACTTTTTGTGCGTTTGGGCATTGTGGAAGATGCCTGGGACTACGAAATGTTACGCGCCCATTTTGAGGCCACTTTAGGTGGTACTGACGCCAGCGACACTGCATTGCCGGCATTATTTAATGAGTATCACGCTCTCATCGTCAAGCATGCAAAAGAAGCATGCCAGAAGCGTCCCCGCTGCCAGCAATGCGTTTTAACGGCGTGTTGCCCGAGCGTAAAACATAATGTAGAGCAATCCAAGACCTCCACAAACTGATACCCCTCAGGTCAGCGCCATATCTTGCCGATAACTCCGTCTGATACCGTCTTTTACCCGGCTGAATAGAGTAGGAGTCCCCCCATGAGCAATAATGATGAAAGCCAAGAGCGTCGACGTCACGAAAGACGGCGGTTTCGCAATGAGGACACCGGGACGGTTTTTGTCGTCCGCGTGGGTGAGCGTGAACTGGATATTATGGATGTGCATGACGTTTCTATCTCAGGTATAGGTTTACGACTTGCTGAACGCTTGCAGATCGGCCAAAGCGTACTCCTTCGTCACGAAGCCCAAGACTTCCAGATTGGCGTCCACGGCACCGTAAAATGGCAAAAACCCGCTTCAGGCAGTGAATTTTGCGATTTTGGCGTGGAGTTTAGCTCGGCCGACATGGACACCAATATCCTGTTTTTTATGTCGCTGCGAAAATACTTAGATGATTTTGACGATGTGCCATTGAAAGACTAGATGGTTAGTGGCGCAAGAAAAGCGTCTTTTTAGAACTTTTCCTTTCATATCCCGCGTATTTCAGAGAAAATTACATCCTGTCGGCAATATTGCCGACAGCGATTGACGGCATTCTCGCCTCGCACTTAAAAATCATTCGATTTACTATTCCTGCGTAACCAAGCGCACTGGCCGGAAACATGTTTAAACCTGTTGAATTATTCATAGGGTTGCGTTACACGCGCGCCAAACGCCGTAACCACTTTATTTCATTTATATCCTTAATCTCGATGCTCGGCATTACTGTCGGCGTCATGGCGTTGATTACTGTTTTATCAGTGATGAACGGTTTCGAAAAGGAATTACGCGAACGCATTTTAGGTGTGGTAGCGCATGCGACAGTATCGTCTAGTACGGGTGATTTGGACGATTGGCGAAGTGCGGCGGAAACACTTAAGCAATATCGTGAAATCGTCGGTATGGCGCCTTATATCAGCGGCGAAGGTATGTTTACCCAAGGCAACGACGTCAGCGGTACGCTGGTGCGCGGCGTGTTGCCGGAAGAAGAACCGAAGGTGTCAGATTTAGATAAAAAAATGATTGCGGGGCAGCTCAGTGATTTAAAGCCTGGTCAATTTGGCGCTGTACTAGGTAAAGATTTAGCCGCAACCTTGGGGGTGACGATGGGCGATAAAGTCACGCTGATAATACCTCAGGCAAATGTTACCCCAGCGGGCATTTTGCCCCGGTTGAAGCGGTTTACGGTGGTCGGTATTTTTTCCGTGGGTATGTACGAATACGATAGCTCCATGACCTTGTTACACATGGACGACGCCGCCAAGTTATTTCGTCTGGAGGATAAGGTCAGCGGCATACGCCTTAAACTCGACGATTTGTTCCTCGCCCCAACGCTTATGCAGGTCTTAGCACGTGAATTGCCACCCAATTACGTCGCTGTCGATTGGACGCGTCAGCATGCGAATTTCTTTCGTGCGGTGCGTACCGAAAAAGCCGTCATGTTTATTATTTTGTCACTCATCGTGGCAGTAGCGGCATTCAATATCGTGTCGACTCTAGTCATGACGGTTACGGATAAACGTAGCGACATTGCTATTCTGCGCACCCTCGGCGCAAGCCCCTGGTCAATTATGATGATATTCATGATTCAAGGCACTGTTATCGGCTTTATCGGCACGGCGCTTGGTACGCTAAGTGGGATTGCTCTGGCATTAAATGTTGAAACTATAGTCCCGGCTATAGAGCAATTATTTGGAACGCAATTCCTGCCTGCGGACGTGTACTACATTAGCGAATTACCCTCCGACGTGCGCAAGTTCGATGTGCTCAAAATCGCCTCGCTAGCGTTCCTTTTTTCGATTCTTGCGACGCTTTACCCTGCGTGGCGTGCATCGCGCACCCAACCTGCTGAGTCCTTGCGTTATGAATAATACCTCCGTCATTCGTTGTGAGCATTTGGCGAAAACCTTTGACGAGGGCGGGCTGCGCGCCGAAGTACTCAAAGATTGCACCTTAAACATCAAACGAGGAGAGCGCTGCGCAATTGTGGGCACGTCCGGAGCGGGTAAAAGCACGCTATTGCATCTGCTTGGCGGGCTTGATATAGCCACTAGCGGCGAAGTGTGGATTCAAGACACAAATGTGCGCGAATTGAGTGAAAGTCAGCGGGGTCAGGTGCGTAACCGCGCGTTAGGCTTTGTCTATCAATTTCATCATCTTTTGCCGGAGTTTTCTGCCTTGGAAAATGTCAGCATGCCACTGTTGATTCGTGGCATGCCGACGGCGGAGGCGAGTGCACAAGCGCGTCTGGTGCTTGAGAAGGTCGGCTTAGCTAAACGCCTAGCGCATAAGCCTGGCGAGCTTTCGGGTGGCGAGAGACAGCGTGCGGCGGTGGCGCGGGCCCTGGTAACGCGACCACAGTGCGTACTCG
>JANPPH010000345.1:0-2040 GCA_031428395.1 Gammaproteobacteria bacterium | reverse complement strand
ATGTACGTGGGGAAACGCTAGAGCAAGTGGCAGCGTATTCCACCGCGAATTTTGAGCGACTTTTTCGTGCGGGTTTGGCTTAGGTCACTAGCCGTTTCAACTAACCCAAACGCCATCCAAGCAGAAAATGCGCTGAGTAGCGCAACTCCACCAGCGCTTTTGTCGATGACTTTCAACGCGCCCGTCCTTGGGCACGTCTTGAGGATTTGGCCAAACATAACTTACCGAAAACCACTTTCTACAGGGATGGCGCGATAATTCCATCGCGGGAGATGCCCATCAAAGACGATGCGGATGTTTTCGAGGAAGTCGGCGGCACATTTTTTCCCCGTGGTGTAGACCCCCTGTAAAATATCAACCGTCACTTTTAAACCCTTACTGGTTTTCGCCTTCTCCATGAATTGCTTGGCAATGGCCACCGAATGGAAAATTACGCCCTGGCAAGCACGTGTAACGTGCGGAAACAGCCGATGTTCGATGGGATTATGCTTTGAGCAGTACGGGGGGTAATGCGCTACACGGATGTCTAGATCAAGACGATCCGCCAACTTCTGTAACGCTTCTTTGAATACGTGCCGGTTAGTCGCATTACTACCGCCACCATCACAGAGCAGTAGCAAACGGCGCGCATTGGGGTAGTGGTGGCGACCATGCCGATTCCACCAGTGCGCAATGCTGTCGCAACAAAACTCGCTGGTGTCGTGGCTGATATTGAGGTGCAGATAGCCCTCGTTGCGCGCCAAATCATAGAGGCCATGCGGGATTAGCTTACCGTCGCCTGCACTGGGAAAATCATGATCCAGAGTTTCAACTTGCACTTGCGTGTGGGTGTGGCCTTCCCGTGCGAAGTTGCCGACCAATTCTTTTTTCTTAGTGTCGATGCTGAGGACTGGATCGCCCGCCGCCAGATAGGCCGCCTTGATTTTTGCGATGTTTTGAAATTGGACATCGCGATCAGGGTGTGCACCCATTGATTTCTTCTTGCGCGCTCTGCGCTGTCCTAAATGGTGCTTTTTCAGTAGTTTGCGGACAGTGTGTCGACTGGCGGACGTACCCATTTCGGTCAGCCTCCGACTGATTTCACGTCGCGACAAGTTGGTCCACAACACGCCTTCCCGCATGGGATCGCCCGCCGTGAATTCCGCGAGTAACTTGAAGAAATTCTCTTCTAGCGTCACCGCTCGTTCGCTAATAAGGTTGGAAACTAACTTTTTTTTCGGATCCGTCCCTTCGCAGGATCCTCAACCAGATCCAGTTCCGACATCCCTTGCCGTATCGTTTTTGGGTCAATGCCAAACAGGCCGGATATGTATTCATTTCCTCCATGCCCCAACTTGGCCACCTCAATGGCCGCATAGCGCCGCCGATCCTTCTCCGACAGAGTCGCATAGAGTCGCTGCATTTTCAGCTCAATGTCCTGCGTGTAACTTGTCACTTTCAATCCATTGTTTGTGGGCGTAATTTTGCCATTCTGGCATGGCGCGTTTCAGGCTGCCACGCCCAAATTCAGGGAAGTTGTGTTTGGCCAAATCCTAAGTGAATATGAGCGGCAAATGCCTGATGTTCAGCAATTCGAGTTAGACGCTTATGAAGGGCCTGCCGACATCGCCATGCTGCTTCTATTAATGGATCAACATAACTTAACCGGGACGGACTTCCCAGAAATTGGGGACAAATCATTGGTAAGCAGAATACTCAATGGGAAAGGCCGCAATCTCACAAAGACCCACATCACTAAATTGTCTGAACGGTTCAGCATTAACCCCGCTTTATTTTTTGATAGGCCTGACGCACTGTTAAAACGGGCTTAATCTGCAAAGTAATCAACAATTTCGTCACACCGTCGACTCTCAGCGTTCAGGAGCCGCCTGTCCCTTTACGTCCCGTTCGCACCGCCCTTGCAATCGCGCACATCGATAAAGACTACGCTAAAAAAATTGAAGTACCCGAGTTGGCTAGTCTTTGCGCAATGAGTCAAGCTGCTTGATTAAGGATGCGATCAACGATACGGGTTAGGAGTTTGGTGAGCAACTTGTTGTT
>JANPPH010000344.1:0-4286 GCA_031428395.1 Gammaproteobacteria bacterium | reverse complement strand
CCAGCGTTTACGGTTAAATTATTATCCGCAAAGACGACCGGTACTAAATTCGCCACCGTGGCCACAGTTATGGTGACCGTAGCGGGCGCTGAGGTGGCGGTTCCATCCGTAATCGTATACGTAAACGTATCCTGGCCAGTGAAATTGGCGGGCGGCGTGTAGGTCAATCGCCCTGAGTTAATCATCACCGAGCCATTGTTAGCAGATGTTGGCCCTACATTTACAATTGTTATAGGATTTCCGTCTGGGTCGACATCGTTTGCCAAGACATTTATTGTAATCGTTGTCCCAACCGTTGTTGCCGCCATGTCGTTAGCCGCTGTGGGCGCCACATTTTGCGCCGCAGCGACTGGCGTATTCGCACCCACTTCAAAGGCACCAATGTCACAATTAGCATCGCGCTGAAGTCCACGTTGATCGCTTGCCGGGCAGGAATTTCCAGCACCAATTGCCATACTACCTGCAAGCAACACCAGAGTAGGAGTCAGACCGCCATTATCAACCAACACAGCTGCCACGCCCAAGATCGCTGGATTTACGATGTCGCCCGGCTTGTTGAATCCGCAGGTGTTGCCTGAGTCAATGTTATTGCCGCCAGACGAAATGAAAGCCTGAAAGCCCACCGGGCCATTGCAGTTGTTATCTAAACCGCCCGATAACGTCGTGTCGCCAATAATGCTGTTCTTGATAGAAAAACGAAATGGAAGTGAGGTCGCGGGATCAGTATTAGCATTGCTGCTATCTAAATAAATTTCGTCGCCATTGATAAAACGAATCGAGTTTTCTTCTGCCTCATTGCCACTGATAGTGCTGCTTAAAATGTCAAAAATTTTGCCTGAGTTGTAGATGGCACCACCCCAATTAGTGTAATCGGGGTTACCGTTCACCTCATCGTGCGCCCTATTGCCTGTCATAGTGCTGTTCACCATTAACACCGCGCCGAAGCCAGCATTGTAAATTGCACCCCCGGCGTATTCGGCGATATTGGCATCTATGGTGCTTCGGTTGATCACTACCCCGTGCTTGATCAAGGAGCGGGCGGGGAAATTCCAATCCGCGCTAATATTAAAAATTGCGGCGCCAAGGAAACCTTGGTTTGCCGTGAGACGACTATCTTCTAGCGCAATCAGCGCCGCGCCCGATCCCACGGGTTGGTTATGAATCGCACCGCCGGTTTGCGCCCAATTGTTGCTGATAGTACTGCGCTTGATTGTGGTAAGTCCGCCCCAATTGGCGATACCGCCGCCTATGCCGCCACCAATAAAGGGGCCATCGAGCGCTCCATTCTGGCCACCAATGATATTATTTGGGATGTATGGTGTGCGATTTCCAGTGATTATGGAATCTTCGATGGTGAGTTGACCGGTGTTAGCAATGCCGCCGCCTGCAACATAGGAATAATTGTTCTGCACCACCACATTTTTCAGCAATACGGTCGGCACCGGTGGCTTAACGCCCGGGGGTCCGAATCCGCCATTAGGAGAACCTTGACATTGGATGCAAAGACCGCCACCACCGTTTGGATCAGCACCTTCCCAGCCCATTTGCACGGTTAGGTCTTTGAGCGAGACGTTTATCAAACCTGGGTTGGTAATATGAAAAACTCGATCAATCAGTCCTGCACCACCGCCACCGTCAATAACCGTATCGGCCGCAACACCTACAGTACTACCATTGATAGTGACATCACTCGTAATATCCAAATCGCCGGTTGCGCTGGCATTCTCGCCCGCCCCACGAATAGTTAATGAGTAAGTGCCTTTCGCTAAATTAATGATATCTGCACCAGCCGAACCATTAGCTTCCTGAATGGCCGCGCGTAAGGTACACACCGCTGCTGCGGTTGCGCACACACCATCCCCAAGATTTGCATCGACACCATCGACAAACGTATTGGGCGCGAACGTTGCGGCCTGCACAGAACCAGCTGACGCTAAACCCAAAACGAATGTTGCACCCCAAAAAGCGTTTTTGCGCATAAATCCCCCACAATTTCAAATTTGTTATGCAAAATGTCACGCGAAGATTCGCCATCTTTAGGAATCATTTCAAAGGCGGGAAACGCTCACCGATGCCTAGGAGCCTGTCGGACTTGGGGCTGATCTACTGCGCCGGCGCGAGAAAGGTCCAGTTTTTCGATCCTTTTCGTCAAATAGCTACGGCTCCACCCTTCGCTTCGCTCTTCCCTCAAACGATCGAAAAACTGGCCTCGTTCTCGCACCTTGCTCGCTACGATCGCCCAAGCCCGACAGGCTCCTAGAGCCAATTCAATATAGTCAACGCATCCACTGCCAAAGG
Organism: Gammaproteobacteria bacterium; assembly: GCA_031428395.1. Taxonomy (GTDB): domain Bacteria; phylum Pseudomonadota; class Gammaproteobacteria; order JAADHS01; family JAADHS01; genus JANPPH01. The sequence goes on along the minus strand of JANPPH010000344.1, from coordinate 1,988 downwards.
TCAATCAGTTAGTTCCCTTAGACGAGGCAAGATCTCAACGCGTTTGTAGGATTTGGCCTACAAGATTTTAGGGCGAAGCCACCTATTCCGAGCGCGACGAAAGCCGCACAATACGTGGTTCGTCAAAACCGCTTATCCGGAGCCTGGGTAATGAAATGGAATTTGCAGTGGGAGTCCGACCAACATCGCATTATTCATCTTAAACTTGCGGCGCTCGGGGTATTGGATATTCTGGAATCCAATTTTAATAGTTCCATCAGCAAGGTTTCTGATCATCCTGATCTCCAATTGACAGTATTACATCGCGGCTTTTCCGGGATGATCTTATTCTCCCTGACGCATTTTATCCAGGCCCATGGCAAACTATGCGTAGAACCGCAGATGCATGTGCGACTTTCCAAGACGGAAGGCATCGCCGAGGCACTTACCTACCGACAGTCGATTCCGCCTATCTTCAGAGAAGTTTACCCGACGCAGGGCGGCGTCGATATGGGCGAAAAGCAAGCCCTAAACGAATTCCTTGATCGCTGGGTGACGGACTGCATTAGCACGGGTTATCAATTCGACATACCACGTCCTATACCGGCGCCCCAAGGCAAAAAAAGACGCTGAGGCCTCTCATTACCCTCTAAATCCGCCACCTGATTGCGCTATCATAGGCCCCCTCTAGGCTCGCCGAGCGAGTGTTATTGGTAGGTCGCTGCATATGAAAGTGTTGATTATTGGTAGCGGCGGACGCGAACACGCCTTGGCGTGGAAGGCAGCGCAATCACCACAAGTGGAACAAGTATTTGTCGCGCCGGGCAATCCAGGGACGGCGCAAGAGTCGCACGTCGCTAATGTCTCTATTGCCGTCGATAATGTTGACGCATTAGTGCAGTTTGCGCGCGAAAATCAGATTGGACTGACGATTGTCGGGCCGGAAATACCGTTAGTCCTGGGACTTGTTGACGCCTTCAACGCCGCCGGCTTAGCCTGCTTCGGCCCCGTCCGCCAAGCCGCGCGTTTGGAAGGATCGAAGTCCTTCAGCAAAGATTTCCTCGCTCGCCACCACATTCCCACGGCCGCCTATGGCACATTTACCGACACCGCCGACGCCATTGCCTACATCCAATCCGTCGGTGCGCCTATTGTCGTTAAAGCTGATGGCTTGGCCGCGGGTAAAGGGGTAGTGGTCGCCAGCACCGAGGCCGAAGCGATTGCTGCCGCCACCGAAATGCTTGCCGGTGGCGCTTTTGGCGCGGCAGGGCGGAAAATCGTTATTGAAGAGTTTCTGCCAGGAGAAGAAGCAAGCTTCATTGTGATGGCTGATGGCGAACATATTTTGCCACTCGCCACCTCTCAAGATCACAAGGCGCGTGATGACGGTGATCAAGGCCCCAATACAGGCGGCATGGGCGCGTACTCCCCTGCGCCTGTGGTCACCGCAGAGATTCACGCGCGAGTGATGCGTGAGGTGATTGAACCGACGATTCGCGGCATGGCAGCAGAAGGCTCCCCCTATATCGGGTTTCTTTATGCAGGATTAATGATATTGCCTGATGGCACACCGAAGGTGCTCGAATTCAATTGCCGCTTTGGCGACCCTGAGACGCAACCTATCATGATGCGTTTGAAATCTGACTTAGTTGCTCTTTGCCTCGCGGCCTTAGACAAAAATCTGCACAACGTGACAGCGCAGTGGGACGAGCGATCCGCGTTAGGCGTAGTCATGGCCGCTGGTGGCTACCCCGAAACCTTTCGTAAAGGCGATGTGATTTCGGGATCGCCGATGAACGCTATACCTGATGTAAAAGTCTTTCATTCTGGCACGGCGCTGCAAGATGGAAATTTGGTCACGTCCGGCGGTCGGGTTCTGTGTGTAACCGCGCTGGGTGACAACGTAAGCGCAGCCCAAGCTCATGCTTATGAAGCCGTCGAGCATATTCATTGGCAAGATGCGTTTTACCGCACTGATATAGGCCATCGCGCTATCGCTCGCGAAAGTA
>JANPPH010000343.1:0-2734 GCA_031428395.1 Gammaproteobacteria bacterium | reverse complement strand
CGGCCGCAGTAGAGGGCTAATGGAAAATCTGGGTTAAACGCGCTCTATCGACTCAGTTAACTACAGAAGCCAACGATATGATACAGGTAAGCGGCCTAACGAAAACATTCCCAGGCGGGAAAAAAGCAATCGACGCACTCGACTTAAACATTCGCCAAGGCGAGATTATTGGTCTATTAGGGCCGAATGGCGCGGGCAAAACCACTACTATTCGGGTACTTTCTACGCTTTCCGGATTTGACGACGGCAAAGTACGCGTGGCCGGTTTCGACGTAGACGTAGATCCGGAAAAGGTGCGCGAATCTATCGGAGTCGTCGCCCAGCAAACTGGCGTCGATTATTTTCTTACTGGCAGGGAAAATCTCGACATACAAGGGCGCCTCTACCGAATGAAAAAAAGCGACATCCAGTCGCGCATTCAGGAACTTGCCTCGTATTTCGAGCTTCAGGATAGCCTCGACAAACAAGTAATGACCTACTCGGGTGGCATGCGTCGCAAGTTAGATATCGCAACCGCACTGATCCATAAACCCAAGCTACTATTTTTAGACGAACCCACGTTGGGCTTGGACATCAAGAGCCGCAAAAACCTGTGGACGTATATCGAGAAGCTGAATAAAGAATTTGGCTTGACGATACTACTGACGACGCACTATCTGGAAGAGGCTGATAAACTCGCCCACCGCGTCGCGATTATTAATGCGGGCAAAATCCGCATCGTCGGCACGCCCGAAGAACTCAAGTCTAGCGTCGGCGGCGACTCCTTAGCCTTGACGTTTGAGCAGCAAAGTCCCCAAACGCAGGCCTTTGCACAACATTTAATCGCACAGGGTTACGCTAAAAATTCCGTATGGGATGGTCCGCGTTTGCATCTTTATGTGCAAAGCGGCGCCGAAAGCGTGCCGAAGATTGCACGTAGCGCTGGCGAGTGGGGAATTGCGATCGTTGCCCTCACGCTCGCCCGACCCTCGTTGGACGACGTGTTTCTCAAATATACTGGCACTAGCTTTGAAGGCACCGCAACAGAAGATGGCGGTGATGAGTGGTGGAAGCAGTGGGCAGGCAAAGGCGGTGGCACCGGAAAATGGCAGCAGAAATGGCAAGAAACCAGCGCCGAAACCACCGACACTACGCCCGCACAAGCTGCATGGCCAGCAGATGGAGAGCAACAGCAATGGCCTGCTACAGGTGAAAAACAAACTTGGCCCGCCGCTGAATCGACGCCACCAACCGTGGAACCTATTGCTCCACCTGCTCCCGTAGAGCCGGAAAATACCGCTTGGCCACAGCAAGAATCTTGGGGCAAGGGCGACAACGAATCGTGGCCGTCTCAAGGCAACTGGAAACAAGACGGCAACGGTGATTGGGACGCAGATAAATCAGACAAAAAACCGTAGATACCACATTTTGCTGCGTCAGCGCAGAGCGAAAGGATTAACTATGTTTGCAGATACTTGGTATCTCTTTAATAAGTACGTCAAGATCACTATCAGAACACCGATGTGGACTTTGTTTACGCTGGTACAACCGCTAATTTGGTTGATTATTTTTGGCCAGTTATTTAAAAACATGGCAAGCCTCCCTGGCTTCCCCACGGACAACTACACCGACTTCTTTGTCCCCGGTGTATTGATTATGACGGTGTTGTTTGGCTCATCGTGGTCAGGCGTGAGTTTATTGCGCGAAATCACTGCGGGCACTGTCGATAAAATGCTTGTATCGCCAGTTAGCCGCACCGCAATCGTATTGAGCCGCGTCATGCATTCCGCGGTACAAGTGCTGCTCCAAAGCTTAATTATGCTCGGCGTGGCATGGGCCATGGGCGCAACGCTTAGTGCAAATCCCTTTTATATTTTCCTTAGCCTCATAGTGATCTTTTTCTTGGGCGTTGCATTCGCCTCAATATCCAACGGCTTCGCCATGCTGCTGCAGCGCGAGGAACCCTTAGTCATCATCGGCAACATGATGACGCTACCCCTCATGTTCTTCTCCACAGCCTTGGTGCCAGCTAGCTTCATGCCTGGATGGATTAAGATAATTTCGAATCTTAACCCTATCAACTATGCCGTGGAATCCGTGCGCGCGGTATTGGTCGGGCCACCACAATGGGGAATATACATCAAAGGGTTTGTAGTCTTAGCGGCGTTCGCTGGCATTACCGTTTATTGGGCGGTTAATGCATTTAAGCAATTGCGGGATTGAGAGACAGGTTTTTTCTCTATCTTTCTTGCACCCCGTAGATGCTGCCGAGCACTGGAAGGCAGCGTCTAGGGGGAAGCTAAGAAAAATACAACTAACAACAAGTCAAAAATTTTACTACACCTGACCCTACACGCACTCCTTACAAACCATCGCACCCTGTTTCTCCGTCATCAATTCCTCCTTAGCATGCTCTGCGCAAACACTGCACGGGATTGAAACAAACTTCGAGGATTTGGGCGGTACGGGTAGTTTTACATCCTTCATCGAAAACAGCTCCGCTTCCGGTGCAGCGAGAATTTCATTTACCATTGCATCAAGCAGACTCTGAAATGTCGCGCGTTGTTCAGGCGTCGCGGCTGGGGCACTTGCGTCTTTGCGTTTTTGGCGTAAAGCCGTGTGATCATGATCGTCCCAATAATGGACATAGGCGCGTACGGCCTTACCGCTGGCAGCGTTCTGCAAGGTAAACGCAGATTTACCGGTTTCATCGAGTATCAGGTTACGTTTACCCAAGGTGCATCCGGTTATTTTC
>JANPPH010000342.1:0-7408 GCA_031428395.1 Gammaproteobacteria bacterium | reverse complement strand
CCTAGAACGGTTGGAGGGTGAACTTACCTCCCAGCAGTTCAATACCTGGATCCGGCCTTTGCATGCAGTTGAAGATGAGAAGTCACTCAATTTGCTTGCACCCAACCGCTTTGTTCTCGAACGTGTTAATGATCGGTTCATGGAACAGATTGTAGGCATTGTCACAGAGCTAAAAAAGGGCCCTTCTCCGGAAATTCGTTTACAGATAGGCAGCAAAAGCGTTGCGCCTGTAATGCCTCCGATCGCCGAGAAACCAGGGTCTGGTCACGTCAATCGGGCGTCGTTTCGGCGTCAAAGCGATGGGCAAGACACGGTCTGCGTCAGCAACCTCAACGACACTTTTACCTTCGAAAATTTTGTCGCCGGAAAATCCAACCAGCTAGCGCGGGCGGCATCCGTGCAGGTGGGGGAAAACCCGGGTAATGCTTATAACCCACTATTTATTTACGGTGGCGTCGGCTTGGGCAAAACCCACCTCATGCACGCTGTCGGCCACTCGATATTGAAAGCCAAGCCCACTGCGCGCGTGGTGTATTTACACTCGGAGCGTTTTGTCGCAGACATGGTCAAAGCGCTGCAACACAATACAATTAATGATTTTAAGCGGTTTTACCGCTCGGTGGATGCGCTGCTGATTGACGATATTCAGTTCTTCGCTGGAAAAGAGCGTTCTCAGGAAGAATTTTTCCATACTTTCAATGCCTTACTTGAAGGTCAACAGCAAGTAATACTTACCTGCGATCGCTATCCCAAAGAAATACAGGGCTTGGAAGAACGCCTCAAGTCGCGATTTGGCTGGGGTTTGACGGTATCGATCGAGCCGCCCGAGCTCGAAACTCGGGTAGCGATTTTGATGACTAAGGCGACGCAGGCGAATGTAGAGTTGCCCCATGACGTTGCTTTCTTTATCGCGAAACGGATACGCTCCAATGTGCGTGAGCTAGAGGGTGCGCTTCGGCGTGTCATGGCCAATTCGCGCTTTACGGGTAAGCCGATCAGTGTCGAGTTTACGCGTGAGGCGCTAAAAGATTTATTGGCGCTGCAGGACAAGCTAGTGACGATGGAAAACATTCAGAAGACTGTCGCCGATTACTATAAAATTCGCGTTGCGGATTTACTCTCGAAGCGACGAAACCGCTCGATTGCCCGGCCTCGTCAAGTGGCGATGGCTCTTTCGAAGGAATTGACGAATCATAGCTTGCCGGAGATCGGTGATGCTTTTGGTGGTCGTGATCACACCACTGTATTGCATGCCTGCCGCAAAGTGGCGGATTTGAAAGAGAGCGATCGGCGTATTGGCGAGGACTATGGAAACCTGTTGAGAACACTAACGACGTAGTGTGTAAAAGCTGTGGATAACTTTGAGGAAAAAAGAGGGGCTAAGTTATCCACATATTATCCACTGGGTTTAAGTGGGGTTCTAGGGCGCTAATGCACAGAGTTTAAGTTTCCTAACTCACTGTTTGTAAAGTATATGTTGGTTTTTATTAGGGATTATCGGGCTCTGTAATAGATATTATTAGGTATTAAATAGGATCTTAAGAATGAGATTTACTGTGCAACGCGAAACGATGCTCAAACCCCTCTTGTTGACCAGTGGAGTGGTGGAGCGCCGACAAACTTTGCCTATCTTGTCGAATATTTTACTGAGTGTGCGACCGGGTACTTTAGCGATGACGTCCACGGACCTCGAAGTGGAGATGGTTGTACGCACACCGGTGGATAGTACCGAGGCGGGAGAGGCTACGGTACCGGCGCGGAAGTTTTTGGATATCTTTCGAGCTTTGCCGGAACAGGCTCGCGTTGAGGTAATCTGCGATGGGGATAAAGTTATAATTCGTTCGGGTAGAAGCCGCTTTACCCTTGCGACCCTTCCCGCTGCGGAATTTCCGAGTATCGAAAATGTGGCTGGCACGATCAACTTGGAGGTGCCGAAGGGTACGTTAAAAACGTTGATAGATCGCACCCAGTTTGCGATGGCTCAGCAAGACGTACGGTATTACTTGAATGGGTTGTTGTTAGAAATCAGTGACAAGCAAATTCGTGCCGTAGCCACTGACGGACATCGTTTAGCGCTTTGTGAACAGCCAATTGACGGCCAAAGTATCGAAGAGACTCAGCAATTTATCGTTCCGCGTAAAGGCATACAGGAACTCGGTCGTTTGCTGGAAAGTTCGAGCGACACAGTGTCATTGGTGTTAGGAGCGAACTTTATTCGTCTTGCTACGGCGGATTTCACATTCACCTCAAAATTGGTGGACGGGCGTTTCCCAGATTATCAGCGGGTATTACCGCAAGGGGGCGACAAGAACGTAATTGTTGATCGCAACGAACTGCGCGAGGCCTTGATTCGTGCGGCCATTTTATCCAACGAAAAATATCGCAGCATCCGTTTTCAGCTGTCTTCCGGCAATGTAAAAATTTTCGCCCATAATCCAGAGCAAGAAGAGGCGGAAGAGGATGTCGAGGTAAATTATCAGGGTGAATCGTTGGAAATTGGGTTTAATGTCCATTACATACTTGAAGCCATAAACGCCATCGATAGAGAGTCCGTTGAGTTATTGATGTCGGATGCAAACAGTTGTTGCCTGATTCAAGGCTCGGAAGCTAATTATTGTCGTTATGTTGTTATGCCGATGCGCATTTAGGATTTAGCTTCGTGTGTTGCCCTAGCGCCAGAAACACAAATGAAACATCGAGGTAATGAGCCTCGTTCAGTTAGACGTTGAGAACGTCCGAAACATTCAGCACGCCTTTTTGGTTCCTCACCCTAGCTTAAACCTTATTTTCGGAAAGAATGGTAGCGGCAAGACTAGCCTCCTTGAGGCGATTTATTTATTGGCTCGCGGACGATCCTTTCGTTCTTCTCGGCTAGCACATGTCGTGCGACAAAGCAGCGATGGTTTAAGAGTCGTCGCGCAGATTAGCGAAGCGGAACATCAAATTGCCTTGGGCTTGGAGTATTGGGATAAAAAATTGGCGATACGGGCAGCAGGCCAAGCCGTTCAACAGGCCTCAGTACTAGCGCAACACCTTCGTTTATTACTCATTACGCCGCAAAGCGCCCTGATTTTCCAGAAAGAGCCTAAGCAACGGCGACGTTTGATTGATTGGGGGCTGTTCCACGTGGAACATCAGTACCTACCCGTCTATCGCCGGTGGCAGAGAGCGCTCGACCAACGTAATGCCGCTTTGCGCTCTCACGCTGATGCGAAGGCATTGGACTTATGGGATAGGTCGCTGGTAGAAGCGGCAACGGAATTGGAAAATTTGCGTAAGGCCTATGTGGAGCGCCTTGCGCCAGTTTGTCTTACCTTTGCGCGGCGCTTTTCCGGGTTGAGTGAAGGGTTGGCGTTGAATTATCGTTGTGGCTGGGGTGAGGTACAAAGTTATGCGGACGTATTGCGCGCAGAACGCGATACGGATCTACGGCAGGGCTTCACCCGCGCAGGGCCACAAAGAACAGATATTACGATGCGGATGGCCGGAAAAAATGTTGTAGAGTATGCCTCCGGTGGGCAGTTGAAATTGTTAGCGATCTCGCTATATTTGGCTCAACTGGCTCTTATGCAGTCTCAAGCCGAGAAACAATGTATTGTGCTGGTGGATGATCTGCCGGCAGAATTGGATGAAATCCACCGCAATGAATTGATGGCTATGCTAACTGGCCTAAATAGCCAATTATTTCTTACCAGCTCAGATGCGCATTTTGTAGGATGTTTTCAAAATATCGAACACACGTTGTTCCACGTGGAACATGGCAATATTGTCGCTTCAGACGTAGTCCTAAGTCGATAAAAATGATAGAATTTCCCTTCTCTCCCGGAGTAAAATTATGAGTGCTCATCCCACCTACGACTCCTCCAACATCAAAGTGTTGCGTGGACTCGATGCGGTCCGTAAGCGTCCTGGCATGTATATCGGCGATACCGATGACGGCACCGGTTTGCACCACATGGTGTTCGAGGTGGTCGATAACGCCGTTGACGAGGCCTTGGCGGGGTATTGCACCGAAATCCAGGTAATTATTAAGGCTGATGGGTCTGTTCTCGTTTCAGACAATGGTCGCGGAATCCCGGTCGACATACACCCCGAGGAAGGGCGTTCAGCCGCGGAAGTCATCATGACTATTCTGCATGCTGGCGGTAAATTCGACGATAATTCTTATAAAGTCTCTGGTGGTTTGCACGGTGTCGGCGTCTCTGTGGTCAACGCTCTGTCAGAAGTGCTTGATCTCAGTATCTCGCGCGACGGCAAGTCCTATCATCAAGAGTACCGCTTGGGCGAGCCCGTGGCGCCGCTGGCCGAAGTGGGGGAAACCACAAAGCGCGGCACCACCATTCGCTTCAAACCCAGTCCTTTAATTTTTACGCATATTGAATTTCATTACGATATTTTGGCTAAACGCTTACGCGAACTATCATTCCTTAACTCCGGTGTGCGTATCGAGCTAACGGATGAACGAGTTGTCGATAAGCGCGATGTTTTTGAGTATAAGGGCGGTATTCAAGCGTTCGTGGAGCATTTGAACCGCAATAAGACGCCTGCACACCCGAGTGTTATCTATTTCAATCTCGAGAAGGATGGCACCACCGTTGAGTTGGCCTTGCAATGGAATGATTCCTATCAGGAAAATGTCTTTTGTTTTACCAATAATATTCCGCAACGCGATGGCGGCACGCACTTGGCGGGATTCCGGGGCGGCTTGACGCGTACGATGAACGCCTTCATTGAGCAGCAAGGCATTGCTAAGAAAGACAAAATTGACACGACCGGCGATGATACCCGCGAGGGTCTTACCGCCGTGCTGTCGGTCAAAGTGCCCGATCCCAAATTCTCATCCCAAACCAAGGAAAAACTCGTCTCCTCAGAAGTAAAGCCCATTGTGGAAGCAGCGGTGAGTGAGAAGTTGGAGGAATTTTTGCTCGAACACCCAGCCGAAGCAAGAGCCATTACCGCGAAAGTGGTTGACGCGGCTCGTGCCCGCGAGGCAGCGCGCAAAGCGCGGGAAATGACACGTCGCAAAGGGGCGTTGGATATTGCTGGTTTGCCGGGAAAATTGGCCGATTGCCAGGAAAAAGATCCAGCTTTGTCGGAATTGTTTTTGGTCGAGGGTGATTCTGCAGGCGGTTCCGCTAAACAAGGCCGGGATCGCCGTTTTCAGGCTATTTTACCCCTCAAAGGCAAGATCCTGAATGTCGAAAAAGCTAGATTTGACAAGATGTTATCGTCGGTGGAGATCGGCACGCTAATCACCGCGTTGGGTTGCGGTATCGGCCGTGATGAGTATAACCCCGACAAGCTGCGTTACCACCGCATTATCATAATGACCGATGCGGACGTTGACGGTTCGCACATCCGCACCCTACTTTTGACCTTCTTTTACCGCCAGATGTCGGAGCTGATCGAGCGCGGCCATTTATACATTGCGCAGCCGCCCTTGTATAAGGTAAAAAAGGGTAAAGAAGAGCGTTATGTGAAGGATGATTTCGAATTAAACCAATATCTTATAAGTAGCGCCTTGGATAAAGCAGCGCTCGTTATCGACCCTCAAACGCCGCCTATTACTGGCATTGGTTTGGAGGCTTTGGCCACCCAATACATGGCCGTTATGGCGACGATTAAGCGGCTCTCGCGTCGCGTAAGTCCCAGTGTAGCTGAAAAGCTAATTGAGTTGCCTATGCTGTCCGAGGGAGATTTGTGTGACAAAGCAAAGATGGAAGAGTGGATAGCTTCTTTGCAGCAGAGTCTACAGGCCGATCCCATTATTGGATTACGCTATGAATTCCTGGTGGAGCAGGGCGAGGCCAACGCGCCATGTGTCACCCATATCACCGAAATCGCGCATAGCGTACCCAGTACCCGTCAGTTAACGAAAGAGTTTTTCCTTTCCGGCGAATATCGTTCCATGATCGAGCTAGGCAAGCAATTGCGGGGCTTGGTGGGCGAGAATTCGTCTGTGCAACGTGGTGAGCGCAAGGAAGCTGTACGTAGCTTTAAGCAGGCGATGAACTGGCTCTTGGAAGACGCTAAACGTGGTCAGCATATCCAACGTTATAAAGGCTTGGGCGAAATGAATCCTGAGCAGCTTTATGAAACAACGTTGGATGTGACCGCAAGACGCCTGCTACAGGTAAAAATTGAAGACGCCATAGCCGCGGATGAAATTTTCACCACGTTGATGGGTGATCACGTGGAGCCGCGGCGTGAGTTTATTGAGCGCAATGCACTGTCGGTAGAGAATTTGGATGTTTAAATTAAACCCAGATTTTCCATTAGCCTCGTAGCGAGGGTGCGCAAGGTGCTGAAGATGGGTGAGAAAAGAGAAAAAACAGTCGGAGGCATAGTCACTCTACGGTGACAGACTGTTTTTCATCTTTTCTCGCGCAGATTCAGTGCGTTGTGCGGCCGCAGTAGAGCGCTAATGGAAAATCTGGGTTTAAATCAACGGAACCCGCGAGGCATGCAACGCTGCACCCATCAAGCCCACTTTTTCGTTAAGTACGATTGCAAGAGGAATCTTGGTGACAAGCTTCGACATACGGCCTTTGCGGTTAAAGGCGGTGATAAAATCTGATTGTTTGAGTCTGTTCAATATCTTAGGCGCGATTCCGCCCGCTACAAAAACCCCTCCATAGGCTAGATTTAATAGAGCTAAATTGCCAGCTTGCGCACCATAGATATCGACGAAAATATCCATAGCGGAAACGGCATTTTGGTCAGTGCGTTCTAACGCTGCTTTAGAGATCGCGGCAGCGGGATCGGCCTGGCTTAGCAAAGGCGCTGTGGTGTTAGTGTGTTTGCTCAGAAAGGTATAAATGTTGATCAATCCGGGGCCAGACAAAATTCGATCGTAGGAAACATGTTCGAAACGGGTCCATAAATACTTGAGCAACTCAGTTTGGGTGCCGTTGTTAGGCGCGAAATCGGCATGACCGCCTTCAGACGCGAGCACGTGATAGTGATCCTCGCGCCAAATCATTTGCGCGACGCCTAAGCCTGTTCCCGCGCCAATGATAATCCGTGGAGCTTGTGTCTCCGGCTCACCTTGCAAAAACACTAGGTCATCAGCCTGTAAGGCGTCTATACCTATTCCGACCGCCTCGAAATCGTTTATCAATGTTACGCTGCGGAATCCGCACAGCGCGCCTAGGGAGTTGGCGCTCAAACCCCAAGGTAAGTTCGTAACGGTGGCGGTTTGGTCGCCAGAGACGGTTTTAACAGGTCCTGCGACGGCGAAACAGGCGTGGCTAGGAATGGTAACTTGCGCAGATCGAGCTTCGTGCAAAAACGCATCGATCATGGGTGTGAATTCGCTGTATTCAGCGCTTTTGTAGCGCCGCTCAAAGACCGTCTCATAGTTTGGCAGCGCGATCTCTGCAATTTGCACCAAGACCCTGCTGCAAAT
>JANPPH010000341.1:0-3788 GCA_031428395.1 Gammaproteobacteria bacterium | reverse complement strand
GTTTTTATTACGCGGCATCCATTCTTGATCATGTGCAAGAGGGAATGCCCTCCTACAGCGAAGAGCTTTTCGGCCCCGTCGCTGCCATAATCCGCGTTTCAGATGCGCATGAGGCGATACAAATTGCCAACGCATCGCGATATGGATTAGGCGCGAGTGTTTGGACTAAAAATATCGTTTACGGCGAAGCCATTGCTCGTCAATTAGAATCCGGCTCATGCTTCGTCAATGCTATCGTCAAAAGTAATCCAAATTTGCCTTTTGGCGGGATTAAAGCTTCAGGTTATGGGCGGGAGCTTTCGCATTATGGAATACGCGAGTTTATGAATGTGAAGACAGTGTGGATTGACAACATCTAGTCCGGGCTATGCACTGTCTCCTTTAAAAGTCTGCCTGCCGAAGCCCTTAGTCTACGGACTCTGCGGCCATTGTCTTTCCTCGTTGAATTTTTCGGTGCAGTTTCACTCGGTAGAACGATGAGTTTACACGTGCCTAATAGCGAATTTGCAGGTAGCTACTATTGATGGCATTAATTTTAGGCAACGCCCACATTTCTTGGGATCTGACTTTTACCTCACCTGACGCCAATGTCCGCCATGCTCTTTTAAAATGCGTTTGCCTTGCGGTCTTCGCACAAGGACGTTAGTGGTGCGTAACCTTCTGTCTCCGCACTGTGGAAGTGCGATTTGCTTCTGCCCCTACGGTGAGCGACTAAAATAAAGCCGCATGTTACGAGGTTTCAGGCGCTGGCACGTTGCTTGCTGTGACTAAAGAAACAAGGAACTGTACTTCCCTAAATTAAAAATTTATCGCGGCACTTGTAAGTAGCCACTGGCATAAAGAGAGTGCGACCATGCATGAACCCACCGCCACATTGGCTAAGCCAGCCATCTTCGACGAAATGCGCAATCCTCAAGGAGGGGTGCGCAATGAATACCAGGATGTCGCCTCAAAACTAATTTCTTTGCCGCTTGAAATGCTCTCGCAAAAACAGCGTGAAGCCGAGGTGCTGTTCCGTCGCCTGGGAATTACCTTTGCTGTTTATGGGGAAGACACGGGTGCAGAGCGGCTGATTCCGTTTGATGTCATTCCGCGCATATTCGGTTCCGCCGAATGGGCGTTCCTAGAACGCGGCCTAAAGCAACGGGTGAGAGCCCTCAACGCTTTTTTACATGATGTCTACCACGACCAAGAGATTATTGAAGCCGGCCTAATTCCTGCGCAACAAGTGCGGGGAAATAGCCTTTACCGGCCAGAAATGCGCGGTATTGATTTACCTAACCAAGTATATGCCCACATTGCCGGAATTGACTTGGTGCGCGTTGCCGAAAATGATTTCTATGTGCTTGAAGACAACCTGCGCACACCGTCTGGGGTGTCGTACATGTTGGAAAACCGCAATACCATGATGCGGCTATTTCCTGATCTGTTTGCCAAACGCGCTGTCGCTCCGATAGATCACTATCCGCAAATGCTGCTCGATACGCTGATCGAAGCAGCACCGCCCAACGTTGATGAACCAGTGATTGTAGTGATGACACCGGGCGCCCACAACAGCGCTTATTTCGAGCATGCTTTTCTTGCAAGCCAGATGGGCGTTGAGTTAGTCGAAGGCCAGGATTTATTTGTCCATACCGGAAAGGTATACATGCACACAACTCAAGGTCCGCAGCAAGTGCATGTAATTTATCGGCGGGTGGATGATGATTTTCTCGATCCCCAGGCTTATCGTCCAGATTCTACTCTCGGTGTACCGGGCCTAATAGAGGCCTTTTGTGGTGGCGGCGTGGCGTTGGCTAACGGCGTTGGTACGGGTGTCGCAGACGACAAGTCGACTACCCCGTATGTACCGGCGATGATTAATTTTTACTTGGGCGAAACTCCCATTCTATCCAACGTACCAACTTGGCGTATGGGTAAGGCGGATGATCTGAAGTATGTCCTCGCCCACCTACCGGAGTTAGTGATAAAGGAAGTCCAAGGCTCTGGGGGTTACGGCATGCTGATTGGACCCGCCAGCACGCCCGACGAGATAGCGGCATACCGCGAACGAATTCTGGCCTCACCCGCAAGCTTTATTGCTCAGCCGACACTGGCGCTATCTACCTGTCCAACGTTAGTAGAGGCGGGGATCGCGCCACGTCACGTCGACTTACGCCCATTCGTATTGTCGGGCAAAGAAATTCGCTTGGTGCCGGGCGGACTCACGCGCGTGGCACTGACTGAGGGTTCGCTGGTCGTTAATTCATCCCAAGGTGGAGGAACGAAAGACACCTGGGTATTGGAGGACTAAGTTATGCTGTCACGCACTGCTGATCATCTTTTCTGGATGGCCCGATACATAGAGCGAGCCGAAAATACCGCTCGCGTACTCGATGTCACACACAGCACGTCACTGCTGCCAGATAATTCTCCCGACGCTGCAGCACACCTGTGGTATGCGCCACTCAATATTTCCGGCTGCGCTGCGGATTACACGGCGAAATATGGCGCCGCAGAATCGTCGGCGGTGACGCGTTTTATTGCGCTGGATCCGGACAATCCCGCCAGTATTCATACCAGCTTAATGCTCGCGAGGGAAAACGCGCGGGCAGTACGCGGCGCGATCACCGGGGAAATGTGGGAGAGTATCAACGCCACCTGGCTAGAACTCAGTCGCCTATCTCCTACGCTGAGAGGCAATCCTCTCACTACTTTTTTTGATTGGGTGAAAGAACGCTCGCACCTTTTTCGCGGAGTGACGCTGGGCACTATTCTTAAGGACGATGCGCTCAACTTTATACGCCTCGGCACTTTTTTAGAGCGCGCTGACAATACCGCGCGTATCCTCGATGTTAAATACCATATTCTGCTTCCTAGCGTAAAAGATGTCGGCGGTGCAGCGGATTATTACCAATGGGGCGCACTATTGCGCTCGGTGAGCGCATTTGAAGCGTATCGAAAAATATATCGCGATGTCATCTCGCCGCAACGGGTGGCAGAACTATTAATATTGCGTGCCGACATGCCGCGATCGCTTCACGCCTGTATGAATGAAGTGGACTCCACGCTGGAAATCATTAACGGCTCGACTGGGCGTGAGGCGCGCCGCTGTGCGGGTGAGATTCACGCGGGACTGCATTTTAATCTGATAGAAAATATTTTTGCCGATGGGTTGCACGAGTATTTGACCGATTTTCTCGGGCGCATAGATAAGTTGGGACAGGGAATCCGCAGCGCGTACCTGTCGCGCCGCGATGAGCCTATCGCAACGTCGCCTCCGGCACGCCAAAGAGTCTCTGCGCCTATAAGCTACCCCATGACCCAAGTACAATAAAAAAACTAAACAACCTAACGGATTCTCCATGACTTATTGCGTCGCGCTCAAGCTCAACGCCGGATTGGTGTTCGGATCAGATTCCCGGACCAACGCCGGGGTCGATCAAATAGCTTGTTTCAAAAAAATGCACAACTTTGTCAAAGACGGTGACCGCGTTATCGTCGTGCTTAGTTCAGGTAATTTGTCGGTTACCCAAAGTGCAATCAGTTTGCTCGATCAGCGCGGGCGACACAGTGCGCTACCCAATCTGTGGAATGCCGAATCCATGTTCGACGTGGCCAAGTTACTCGGAGATTGCCTGCGCGAGGTGCGTGACCGCGACGGTCCATTTTTATCCCCAGGAAAGGTTACGGTGAACGCTAATTTCATCGTCGGCGGCCAAGTAAAAGGCGAGCCTTTGAGATTATTTTTGATGTACAACGAAGGCAATTTTATCGAGGCGACCGAAGAAACCCCGTACTTTCAAATT
>JANPPH010000340.1:0-1880 GCA_031428395.1 Gammaproteobacteria bacterium | reverse complement strand
GGTAAATATGCGCGCTTCGATCACGGCGAACAACATTCATAAAACTTTTACCACCGGGTCGGTGCCAATTCATGTATTAAAAGGCTTGTCGATGGAAATTTATCCCAGCGAGATGACGCTCATTATTGGCCCCTCCGGCTGTGGTAAGAGCACACTGTTGGCATTGCTAAGCGGCCTTAATCGCCCCGATCGCGGCAGTATTACGGTGCTGGACGAATCTTTTTCAGCGTTGAGTGATGATGCGCTGGACGAATTCCGCCTACATCATGCCGGATTTATCTTTCAGGGATTTAACTTGTTTCCATCACTTACCGCCAAAGAGCAGGTTATCTTGCCGCTGCAATATTTAGGTGTCAGCGAGCACGAAGCCAGCCTGCGCGCAGAAGAAGCACTCATCCATGTCGGTTTGAAGGAGCGCATGCACCTGCGTCCCGCAGAACTTTCCGGCGGCGAGAAGCAGCGCGTTGCCATTGCCCGCGCGCTGGCCAAAAAACCCAAGCTATTGTTCGCAGATGAACCTACCAGCTCCCTCGATAAGGTCAATGGCCAGAATGTTATCGATATTTTGCAGCGTACGGCGCAGGAGTACGGCACGACAGTGTTGTGTGTGAGTCACGATCAACGCCTGATCGCCCATGCTGACCGCGTCCTGGTGATGGAAGACGGTGTGATTCAGAGCGACGCCAGATCGACCAATGGCCCCGACCCCGCCACAGCGCCGCGATTTATGCAATTGGAGACCCCTCATGCGCATTAAGAACCCTTGGAAATTGGCAACCCTGCTTACTATGGTATTGCTGGTATCGCTGGTTATCTACGATGAACTGGGTGGTGAAGAAAAGTCGGCAGTACAAACCGTTACTTTAACGCCATCCTCCGTCGTCTATATTGCCGTCGCCAAAGGCCGCGTCGATATCGAAGGGGGCGTGATTCGTCTTGCAGCCCAGCGCGAAGGATTGATTCAGGCGGTGATGGTCGAAGAAGGTGATCGGGTGAAAAAAGGCCAGGTGCTGGCACGGATCGATTCGCGGCAGGCGGAGATTGGCGTAAGGTTGGCCAAAGCGGAATTGGCGCGAGCGCAGGCGCAGGTGGGACTGCTTGAAGCGCGCACGGCGTTCGCGCAGCGCGACGCCCAGCGTAACGAAAATGCAGCGCAGCAAGGCGCTATCGCGAAACAGATCGCTGACGACAAACAGACGCAAGCCCATGCCCTGCAAGCGGAACTGGCAGGGGCAGTGGCGGCGGTTACCGTTGCCGCCGCGCAGTTGCAGCAAGCCGAGTTCGAAGTCGAAGTGCGCCAAATCCGCGCACCGTTCGATGGACGCATCGTCAAACGCAACGCCAAGCCGGGCGATGGCATCTCCACCCTCAACGTCACTGAACTGTTTCAATTGGCGCCCGCCGCGCCCCGCATTGTTCGCGCCGATATCGATGAAGCGTTTATCGATCATGTCAAAGTGGGGATGCCCGCCGAAATTATCTCGGAGACAAATCCCGATCAGAAATGGCAAGGCAAAATCATCCGGATCGGTGAGGTCTTCGGTAGCCGCAAACAAACCGATGATCCTAATGAGCGTCAGGACGTGCGGGTCGTTGATACGGTGTTGTCACTTAATGATGAGCGGGTGCGCATTGGCCAGCGCGTGCTAGTGAAAATTTTACCCTTGAATCAGAAAACGGAAGGTTCTCAATGAGAACGGCTCAGCATACACGCCTTGTTGTCGGCACGATGGTTATGTTACTGGCACCCTGCAACGTATTCGCTTTTACTCCTGCCGGTTATTGGCAGATAGAAGACGAAAAAACGACAATCGAATTCAAACCGTGCGACGAAAAATTATGCGGTTATCTGGTTTTTATTGGCGAAGGTAGTCATGTAA
>JANPPH010000339.1:0-3852 GCA_031428395.1 Gammaproteobacteria bacterium | reverse complement strand
CCGACATTTCGCTTACCCACCAGGGCGAGCAGGCTGCGCAGGAATTGGGTGTTCGACTGAAAGAGTTGAGCTTTGCCAAAGTCTTTACCAGCCCGTTGCAGCGGGCGCGGCGGACTGGCGAGTTGGCAGGTTTTGGCGATGCAGAGATTGATCTTGATTTGATGGAATGGGACTACGGCGCGTATGAAAGCCTGCGTACTGTAGATATTCGGGTTGAGCGTCCCGGCTGGCGTATTTTTGAGGACGGCTGCCCAGGCGGGGAAACACTGCTAGAGGTGGCGACGCGCGCGGAGCGTGTCATTGCTCGGATCCGCGCGCAAGACAACGATGTATTAATTTTTGCGCACAGCCACATATTACGTATCCTCATCGCGCGCTGGATCGCGCTGCCTGCGCTCGAAGCGCGTCGCCTATCGCTTTCGACGGCCTCGCTAACTATTCTGGGATACGATCATGACTTGGATGAGCCAGTTATCCGCTTGCTCAACGACGTACGACATGCATAGTGCAGGGGAGTAAAAAAGGACGTAGTTTTACGAATCCCCCAAATCCAAAAACAGCCGCGGATCCACAAACGCTCTATTCAATCCCACGCCCCAATGTAAATGCGCGCCGGTCGCTCGCCCAGTATGTCCTACGGCTCCGATTAGTTCACCCTGGCTAACAACCTTTCCAACTTTCACATCAATCTTGCTTAGATGACAATACATCGTAATCAAGCCTTGGCCATGATCCAAAAAGATAGTGTTACCGTTAAAGAAATAATCGCCGACCGCCACCACCATCCCCGTAGCAGGTGCCAGCACCGGCGCGCCTTCTGGCGCAGCAATATCAAGCCCCGAGTGCGGCTTACGGGGCTGACCATTGAATACCCGCCGCAAACCAAAAGAACTACTGAGCCGGCCTTGCGTGGGTGCAGCAAACGCGGTCGTTGGCGGAGCCACGTCAGTCCATCGCGCCAATGCGGTGGCAATTTCTTTGCTCTCTTTCTCGATCCGAATCAAATCACGTTTACTCGGCTCTACTTTGCGTTGATCTTTTAATGTTATGTGCTGCGTTTCATATTCAGCGTCGCGGACTTGAAAGCTCAGCGTGCTTGTTTCATTCGCCACGTGCACGTCTACACTGTGCACGCCGGGCTTGGCGGACAAGGGAATGCCCACCACTGCAACGTACCCGTCGGCACTTTTGCGCACCCACACCCGATGGTTGTCGTAATAGACCTCTGGCATAACCGCAGTATTTAGCGTCACCAGAGCGACGCCACCCGGTCGCGCGTCTGCTTTCGGTAGTAAGGGCCCTGCGAAGCTATTGCTCGCCCACAACAATAAGCCCAGCAAAAATACCTGCATGTTAGTCCTCGCGCCGATCAGTGACTGTACAAATCAAATGCCCTTGCGCCAGCCGTGCATCAATAGTGTCTCCCACTGCACACTGCGATGCGGCGCGGACAATGCTGCCATCGTCTCGCTGCACGATGGCATACCCACGCCCAAGCGTGGCGAGAGGGCTAACGGCATCCAAGGCGCGTGCTTGACTATAAAAGCGAAAACTCTTTTTCTGTAACGTGTTTTGCATTGCGTTATGCAGCCGCAACGAAAGATGCCCCAAATGATTGGAGTAATCTTGCACGCGTTGCGCCGGGTTGTGGCGTTGCAGACGCGACATCAAGGTATTCAACGTGTGCTGATGGTGACGCAAATAATTGCGCCAAGCATGTAAGCGACGCTGGTCCAATTCATCCAGCCGCTGCGCTTGATGCTCCAATCGCTTGCCTGGGTGCTGCCGCTCCAAACGCATAGCTAGGCTTTGCACAGCGAGTTGCCGACGCTGCACGTAATCCCGTACGCACCAAGTCAAGCGTTCTTGCTGGCGACTAAAGCGTCGACACCAATCCACGGCATCGGGGCTGACCAACTCAGCTGCCGCCGAAGGCGTAGGGGCACGCTGATCGGCAACAAAATCTGCGATAGTGAAGTCCACCTCATGCCCAACACCTGTCACCAGTGGAATGGTGCAGGCATAAATTGCACGTGCCACGAGCTCATCATTGAACGCCTGCAAATCCTCCAGCGAGCCGCCGCCGCGGGCCAGAATGAGCACGTCGCACTCTTGGCGCTGCGCGGCTACGCCAATGGCCTGCGCGATTTTGGCTGCTGACCCTTCGCCTTGAACCGGAACGGGATAAATCAATACCGGCAGCGCTGGGAAGCGGCGTTTAAGTACACTTAAGATGTCGCGAATCGCAGCGCCGCTTGGCGAAGTGATGACGCCGATTTGAGAAGGATAAATAGGTAGCGCTTTTTTTGCGCCCAACTCAAATAAACCTTCCGCCGCAAGACGTTGTTTGAGCTGTTCGAAACGCCGCCGCAGCGCCCCGTCGCCCGCATCCTCAATATGTTCTACGATAAGCTGAAATTCGCCCCGACCCTCATACATACTCACGCGCACCCGCGCCAAGACCTGCGCGCCGTTTTGCAACATCGCACCAGAGACTGCGCCGCGTTGCTTAAACATGGCGCAACGCACCTGCGCTGCGGCATCCTTTAGGGAAAAATATAGATGTCCGGAAGCCGGTCGCGCCAAATTAGAAATTTCACCTTCGATCCACAAAATTGGGAAATTCTGTTCGAGTAGGCTGCGTGCTTCGCGGTTGAGGCGCGAGATGGTGTAGATATCGCGACTGTTAACCAGGTTCAAGGCGGCAGGGAAGGAATTTTCATCGTCATACATAAGAGGTCATGATACTTTAATAAACGCCGCAAATACTGTTCAAATTGATGGTGCCGAATAAGGTTTTAGTGATAATTATCCCAGATTTCCGATTAGCCTCGTAGCGAGGGTGCCCAGATTCAGTGCGTTGTGCGGCCGCAGTAGAGTGCTAATGGAAAATCTGGGATTAGGCGAGTTAGGGCCGCAAATAAGCCCAATCGGTTCTAATTAGCCTTTTTAGGTTATAATGAAACGTTAAATTTTAAGTCAACAGGGAAAACCGATGCTGCGCGTGGTTGAAGAAGCTTATACGTTTGACGATGTCTTATTGTTGCCCGCGCATTCGACAGTCCTGCCTAAGCAGGTCGATCTCAAAACCCAGCTCACGCGCGAGATTAGTCTTAACCTGCCGCTTATTGCCTCGGCCATGGATACCGTGACAGAGGCGCGCCTAGCCATTGCGTTGGCCCAAGAGGGCGGCATCGGCATTGTGCATAAAAACATGTCAGTTTCGGAGCAAGCCGATCAAGTCCGGATGGTCAAAAAATTCGAAAGTGGCGTCATTAAAGAGCCTATCACCGTGTCGGCCGACACCAGCATTCGTGAAGTCATCGAACTTACCCGTGCGCTAAAAATTTCCGGTGTGCCGGTGGTGAATGGCGAAGAATTAGTGGGCATCGTGACGAGTCGCGACTTACGTTTTGAAACGCGTTTTGACAATGCGGTGGCAACGATCATGACGCCTAAAGATCGGCTCATCACCGTCAAAGAGGGTGCGACGCGTGAAGAGGTGTTGTCGCTATTACACGCACATCGCATCGAAAAAGTCCTGGTCGTTAACGACCGATTTCAATTGCGCGGTTTGATCACGGTTAAAGACATCCAAAAGGCCCAAGAAAAACCCAACGCGTGCAAAGACAGTTTGGCGCGTTTGCGTGTGGGTGCAGCAGTGGGTACCGCCGATGACACGGATGATCGGGTTGCCGCTTTAGTCGCCGCCGAGGTCGATGTCATTGTCGTTGATACGGCGCACGGTCATTCGCAGCGAGTGTTAGATCGCGTACGTTGGGTCAAACGCAACTTCCCTGATGTACAGGTCATTGGCGGTAATATTGCAACAGCCGCCGCCGCGCTAGCACG
>JANPPH010000338.1:0-6245 GCA_031428395.1 Gammaproteobacteria bacterium | reverse complement strand
CCCTCACCTGGCGGCGCGGCATGCTTCCTCAGGCTGCGATGCACCATGTCATCGAGATCTTCAGCGTCAAGACTGTATATGGCCTTGCTGCTCAAATCAGTTAGGGTTCTAACGGACGGCACAGTCTTATGGCGACGCGCTTCGGCGAGCAGCGAGCAATAGTAACCGATGCTGAGGTAGCGATAGCTGCGACACAAGTTGATAACCTTCGCGCCCTTAAGCTTCAAGTATTCGGGGCGTGATAAGTAATCGTTGGCCGTAACGACTATGGCTTCGGGATAATCCGGCTGCCAGTCTTTACGGTTTTCTACCAAAATAATGTGAGTCGACATCTCCTACCTATGGGTATTTTTAAGTTGGTTGAAAAAAATTGCGCGTTGTCGGCGCATCAGAACCGCGTCCTGCGAAATAAAGATCGCTGTGAAGATCTGCGATAGCTTTGGCGGGCGTGACAAATTTTCAGAGGAGTTAGGTAAAATAACAGGGGCGCGAGCTATCGTCGCGGAGCGAGTAAACGCTGGCAATGGACTGGGCCCCGTTCGGTCAGGCATTTCTATTCTTGAGTAGAATCACAGCTTTTTGTCCCGCTTTGCCATAGCGCGCCATGCGCTGGAAGTCTTTTTTGAGGATGGGCATGTTAACGCAGTCTGTCACGGTCTTGCCTGTTTCATAATCTACAAAAGAATCGTGTACGTAAATGTATCGGTCATCAAAGCCAGTTACTACAACCCAATGTGGAAACTTCTCGTGGTATATGCGGTACGAACTGATTAACACGATAGGTATGCCGCCTTGTTCGAATTTTTCCTGAATTTCCTCAACATTGAGAGTGCCGTAGCGCACCTGTATCGGCAGCTGTTGCATTTCATCAAGAAAGTCTTCTTGGACCAGGCGCATGACCTCCTTTTTCTCCGGACTGCGCACAGAATCGACGAATAAAGCGCCGACATCGTTGACATACACCGCGACATCAAACCCTCGATGATGCGCCGACAATGCGAGCCCATACGGCCCACAACCCCCGTGTCCTGAGGTCATAAAAACGGTCGTCGACTCTCGCCAGATCCGGAGCTCCAGCTTGCGATCCAAGGCGATGCGTGGATCGAGCGCTTTCATCGCCATCATAATGGCGCAAGGGCCACAGGTAAAATCTAAGGTTTGTTCATGAAACGGCACACGGCCAAATTCAGGGCCAACATGCGGAGTGAGCGATTTTTCAAATCGCAAGGCTTCCATATGATCTTCATAATAGTCCGCTAGAACGCCGAATTCCTTGTAGCTATGGTGCGTGAATAGCCTGATCGCCTGCTCGTTGTCTTTTCTAACTTCCAAGCGCATCGTGGCTCCTTCTCGTTCGCGCGCAATTTGCTCACTTGCTTGTAGCAAGCTTAACCCAATTCCTTGCTCGCGGAAATTGGGGTCTACCGCAAAGGAGTACAACCTTGCAAGCGAAGTACCTATGTTAAACAATAAGATGGCGTAACCTTGGACAGCGCCCCCGGTTTCATTAACCAATGTTGTAGCGTTTGCTTTAGTGAGCAAATATCTAAAGCTACGTCGCGACAAGCGATCTATGTCAAAGGAACTATTTTCGATCCTGACCAAGGCATCAAGATCGCGCAACGTTGCGGATCGAACCATAAAGACAACCTTAAGACCGACCAGCGAAATATGGCTATTTTACGCTGATGGGAGATTAGAAACGAGTTTAATTCAAGAAACAGATTAAAAATCTCGGCGTGTGACAAACCACCCGTAAATTATCCCGCAACTTAGGGTATTATAAAAACTTCTAATCACCGGCGTTCATATGCAATCATTTTAGGTGCGAGTTACCGGTCTTGCGATGAAATTACAGTACACGTTTGAAGATGTTAAGCGGGCTATCCCGCCGGTTTTTTTTCAGCGCGGAATACATTATATGCGCGAGCAGCGCATACACAGTGTAGCCTTTGGAGATAACGGCCGGATTATTACCGCTAAAGTGCAAGGCAATTCGAGCTCGCCTTACGAGGTCATCGCCTTTAACAAGGGTAACGCAGTGTGGGGGAACTGTAGCTGCCCCATGCGCCACAACTGCAAACATGTAGCGGCAGTGTTGCTACACGCCTTAGTGGCTGACCAGGACTCGGCGCAGTCTGTTGTTGAGCCAGTTAGCTCGGAAATTAGCGAAACGACGCAGCGATCCCGCCCCAATGCATCCGAGACACTGTTCTCGCAGTGGCTTAACTCCCTGCAACAAGTCGCCTCCCCCACCGTTGCAAATCTTGCTGCGTCAGAAGCGGTCGAGCGCCTTTTATATATAGTAAAGCTTTCACCGCAAGTCGCAACTGTTGCCCCACGGCTCGAAATTACCACTTTGGTGGCGCGGCTTGTTAAAAATGGTGGCTATGGTAAAGCGCGTACCTTTAACGGCGATTTCCGCTCGTCAGCAAGGTGGATATCGACGAGTGACGAGGCGATTCTGCGCACGTTACATGTTATTAGCCGCAACACATTCCATGGCCAATTTACGGTACAGGGCGCTGAAGGTGCGCGCCTGCTTCAGGACATAGTCGCGACGAAGCGTTGCCACTGGTTAAACAAAGACAGCCCTGCTCTGCGTTTGGGTGAAACGCGCGAGGCGCATTTTGAGTGGATATTGTCGGATGACGGCTCCCAGCATTTGCAGTGCTTAACGGCAGAGGGTGTCCATACCGTATTGCCCTTAGCGCCGCTTTGGTACGTTGATATTGCCGCGTCTGAATGTGGCCCGTTGCACACAGGGTTGCCCGATGCGCTGAGTTTAGTTCTCCTGCACGCACCTAAATTGCAACCGCAGGAAGCGCCCCTCGCGTTGGCGATGCTGCAACAACAAATGGGCGATGCACCCATGCCTTTGCCCATTATTTTCGAGCAGGCAGAGCGCCGCGTGGTCGAGCCTATACCGTGCTTGCGCCTAAGCAAAGAAGCGGTGCCAATTAGCCGTGAATTTCAATGGTCGTTGAACTCAAAAGAGTTGGAAGTTGAAGTGGCTCGCTTGTGCTTCGATTACAACGGGCTGCGGGTGGGGCCCAATGACCATCGCGAAGTAGTAACGCAACTACACGACAATCGCCTTCTACAGTTTGAGCGGGATATTAAGCTTGAGCAGCATTACGTGCAACGGCTACAGACGCTAGGCTTGCAGCGCCAAAACGTCAGTTCTATTTTTCAAGCACCTGACGACGGCAGCGCATGGATAGCCAATACTGAAGATGCTAACGCCATGGTTGAATTTAGCGTCAATGGCGTAGTGGTGTTGCGCGGCGAAGGCTGGCAGGTCGAATTTTCTGATAACTACCCGTATCAACCCGTCGATAATCTGGAAGGTTGGTATGCCGATTTGGAAGAAAATGAATCTAGCGATGATTGGTTTAGCCTCGAATTAGGCGCGATGGTGGACGGCAATAAAATAAATTTGTTGCCGTTGTTACTTGAAGCTTTACAACACATTACGCCCCAGCAGACGGAACTTTTTTACCGCGCAGAAGCTAGCCCGCCGCTCATGGTGCGGCTGGAGAGCGGTCGCATGTTGGCCGTGCCTGGCGAACGTGTAAAGAATATCCTTGGCGCGCTGATCGAACTCTACGACACCAAGCTAAATAGCCAAGGGCGGTTACAGCTAACGCATAGCAACGCCGCGCAGCTTTCCGAGTTGGACAGTAGCGATAATGCGCAGTGGCATTGGCAAGGTGGCGATAGATTGCGCGAATTCGGGCGGCGCTTGCGTGATTTCACCAGCATTAAAACCATTGAGCCACCGGTGGCGTTGGCGACTACATTGCGGGGTTATCAACAGCACGGCCTGAGCTGGTTACAGTTTTTGCGCGAATACGAGCTAGGTGGGGTGTTGGCCGATGACATGGGCTTGGGTAAAACCATTCAAACCTTGGCGCATCTCCTGGTAGAAAAAGAAAGCGGGCGTATGGATAGGCCATGCTTGGTGATCGCGCCGACTAGCCTCATGGTTAATTGGCGCTTAGAGGCGGAGCGCTTTGCGCCGTCTTTAAGGTTGTTGACGTTGCAGGGTTCGTCGCGCAGGCAGAGTTTCGACAACATGGCGGATTATGATGTTGTCCTCACTACCTACCCGCTGTTACCCCGTGACAGTGAAGTCTTGCTAAAACAACCCTATCACTTGTTAATCTTGGATGAAGCGCAGGTCATAAAAAATCCCAAAGCTAAAGCCAGTCAACTTGTGAGGCAGATGAAAGCGCGCCACCGATTATGTTTGACTGGCACGCCGATGGAAAATCATTTGGGTGAACTGTGGTCGTTGTTTGATTTTTTGATGCCGGGATTGCTGGGCAATGACCGCCAATTTCGGCATCTATTCCGCACGCCTATCGAAAAAATGAGCGACCCATCGCGCCGCGATATTTTGCGCAAACGCATCGCGCCGTTTTTGTTGCGTCGTACTAAAAACGAAGTTGCCAAAGAACTGCCTGAAAAAACTGAGATCTTGTTAACGGTAGAACTTAGCGGTCCACAACGCGATTTATACGAAACCATTCGACTTGCTATGCACGAAAAAGTGCGCCGCGAAATCACCTCCAAAGGCGTGGCGCGTAGCCAGATTGTCATTTTAGATGCCCTGCTCAAACTTCGTCAGGTGTGTTGCGATCCGCGCTTAGTAAAACTCGAATCGGCTAAGAAAGTTCGCCAATCGGCGAAGCTGGAATTATTAATGGAGTTGCTACCCGAGATGCTGGAAGAAGGTCGGCGAGTGCTCTTATTCTCGCAGTTCACCAGCATGCTCGCGTTGATTGAAAACGAACTGAATGAGTTAAAACTCCCCTATCTAAAGCTAACCGGGGACACAAAAGACCGCGAGACGCCGGTTAGGCAATTTCAGGCGGGCGAAGTGCCACTGTTTTTGATCAGCTTAAAAGCCGGTGGTACGGGATTGAATCTAACGGCTGCGGATACGGTTATTCATTACGACCCCTGGTGGAACCCCGCGGTGGAAAATCAGGCGACGGATCGAGCGCATCGCATCGGACAGGACAAGGCAATCTTCGTCTATAAATTTGTGACTGCCGGGACGGTCGAAGAAAAGATTTTGCATATGCAGACGCGCAAACGTGCCCTCGCCGATAGTCTGTTCGATGAACAAAGCGGCGATAAAGTAAACTTATCACCAGAAGACCTGGATTCATTGTTCGAACCCTTGGGGTAACTGTTCATGCCTAGCGCGCGTTTTGATCAGTACTATCGTTACGACCAATTAGTTTCGATCTTGCGCGATTACGCGGCTGCTTATCCGCAGATTATGCAACTTGAAAGCATCGGTAAAAGCCATGAAGGCCGTGATATTTTACTGGCGACGCTTACTTGCCATGCCACAGGCGACGCACGCGACAAGCCCGCTTTGTGGGTCGATGGAAATATCCATGCGGCTGAATTGGCGGGATCAAGCGCGTGTTTATATTTGATACACACGCTATTGTCTGGATTTGGTGGCGACACCGATATCACCCGCTGCTTAAATACACGTGCGTTCTATGTTTGTCCAAGAGTTAATCCCGACGGGGCAGAATGGGCTCTGGCGGATCAGCCAAAATTAATTCGCTCAAGTACACGGCCGTATCCCTATGACGAAGACCCGATAGGTGGCCTTGTTACGCAAGACATCGATGGGGATGGGCGAATTTTGAGTATGCGGATTGTAGATTCCGATGGGCCGTGGAAAATCAGTTCTGTCGAACCACGTTTAATGATTGCGCGCGAGCCTGCGGAAACAGGCGGCGTCTATTATCGAATCCTGCCCGAGGGCGACGTAGAACATTACGACGGCGTGTTGATTCCTATCCAAGCAAAAAAAGAGGGCCTTGACCTCAATCGCAACTTTCCTGCACGGTGGCAAGAAGAACACCAGCAGCCGGGCGCAGGGCCTTACCCCGCCTCCGAACCTGAAGTGCGCGCCATGGTAGACTTCATCGCCCATCATCCAAATATTTGGTGTGGCGTTGCATTTCATACTTACAGCGGTGTGTTGCTGCGGCCTTACTCTTACCAAAGCGATGATGAATTTCCGCCTGAAGATCTTTGGATATTCACTAAAATGGGTGCCAAAGGTACTGAGCTGACGGGCTATCCCGTTGCGTCCGCCTTTGAAGCATTTCGTTATCACCCTAAGAAAGTGATAACGGGTGCGCTCGATGACTGGCTGTATGACAATCTGGGCGCCTTTTCATGGACAGTAGAGATATGGAGTCCGCAAC
>JANPPH010000337.1:0-2871 GCA_031428395.1 Gammaproteobacteria bacterium | reverse complement strand
TATTGATCTCATGGGGTTACGCCTTTTTTTGCCTTGGACTTCTGCGGCGCGAATTCGTTGGCAGCAACCGTGTTGACCACCGTCGCATCTTTCGGCGCTGTCGGGTACAGCCAGCAAAATAGCCACGTTGCAGCGGCTGCGCCAAGAAGCTGGGCGAGGATGAAGCCTGGTGTGTCGATGGGTCGAATGCCGGCGAAGGTGTTGCTGGCGGCACGTGCCAAGGTCACGGCCGGATTGGCGAATGACGTCGACGCAGTGAACCAGTAGGCGGACGTGATGTACAACGCGACGGCGAACGGTGTGACAGTCGGTCGACTGCGCGAGCAGCTGATGATCACTGCCAAAAGACCGAACGTGGCGATAAATTCACTCCACCATTGTGCGGGGCCGGTTCGAACACGTTCGGATGCAAAGAAGGTTGGTTCGCCGAACATCAGGTGCGCGGCAGCCACGCCGACAAAGGCGCCGATGACTTGAACAATGATGTAAGGCGCCACCTCTGCCACGGGCATGTTTTTCTGCCACGCTTGCGAAAGCGTCACCACTGGATTGAAATGCGCCCCCGACACAGCGCCAAACATCAAAATCAACGCGACCAGACCGGCGCCAGTGGCGATAGCATTAGCCAACAAGGCGACAGCGACATTGCCGCCCGCAAGCCGCTCGCCCATGATCCCAGAACCCACCACAACCGCCAATAATAGCGCTGTCCCCAAGCCTTCGGCGACTAAGCGCCGGGCTTGCGTCATACGGGGGTCTCACCAATGGTTTTGATTTCGTGCTGAATGGCATTTTTCTCCAGTCTATGCAGCGGCAAGTTGACAAAGGTATTAAGGCGGAAGATGAGCTGGCGGAATACGTTACGAAATACGGCGCGTTTTTCCTCGTCGCTGCCGGTGGCGGCGGCGGGGTCTTCAAATCCCCAATGGGCGGACAGTGGGTGGCCGGGCCAGTACGGGCAGGTTTCGCCTGCGGCGTTGTCGCACACTGTGATGATGAAATCCATCTGCGGCGCATCGGGCGCGCCAAACTCGTCCCAGCTCTTGCTACGCAAATTCTCTACCGGATAGTCGATAGCTTTAATCTGCTCAATCGCTAAGGGGTTGACCGTGCCGCCCGGATGGCTGCCAGCAGAGTAGCCGCGGAAGCGGCCTTTGCCCAAGGTGGTGACCAGCGCTTCGGCCATAATGCTGCGGGCGGAATTGCCCGTGCATAGAAAGAGTACGTTAAAGACTTTGTCGGTCATATGCTTACCTTATGGGCACCTCTAAAAATTCGAATGCCCGTCATTCCCGCCCTCGAGTGCTGATATTAAAGGTGCCCTTGATATTGTGATGTGCGTTAGCAGCACTTGCCGGTGCTAGCGGTTTGTCCGGGCGCGGCCTGTGCTGCTTGCCGCTGCATCGGTAGTGCATCGGGCACGCAGCAACCTGATTGCTCAGCTTTCTTTTCCAAGTCGCTGTCGCCAAATACAGGGATGCTGTCTAGAGTATGGAAAGTCTCCCAGGCGATGCCGGAGGGATCCGTTACCCAGTATTTGTCGGATTTGGCGTAGCAGCACGCAACCCCTTCTTCTTTCTCGACACCCGGTTGCAACGCGTCCAAGCTCGATTGCATCATCGTCAGCTCGGCGTCAGACTCCACCTGAATACCAAGGTGGTTCAGCCCGGTTTGTGCACCGCGCTGCGAGATGGCGAAGTTGATGCGCGGATCGTCAAGCATCCATTTCGCATAATCATTTTTCATCACACTCGGTTGCACAGTAAATAAGGATGAATAAAAGCGAATGCTCGCGGCAAGATCTTCGACGGCGACATGGACATGGAAGCGTTTCATGATTTTCTCCTTCGGGATGGGATTTTTGAGGCAGGCGCACAAACCGATGCGCTCTCGATTTCACAGTTAAAATTACTGCCCGCGCAGCAGTTCTCGGTGAGGTAAGCCATCAACGTGCCCATGACTTTAAAGTTCGCGGCATAGTAGATGAAGCGGCTTTCCTGCCGCGCCGTGAGTAGACCGGCCTGCGTCAGTTCTTTCAAATGGAACGAAAGCGTCGCATTGGGCAGCCCCAACTTTTCGCCGATGACGCCAGCAGCGAAACCCGACGGCCCTTGCTCCACCAACAGACGAAAGATCGCAAGACGATTTTCTTGGGCTAATGCCGCAAGAGCTTTAAGCGCTGTATTCGTATCCATGTTTCTAGTATTATGGAAATATATGGCTAATGTCAAGCCATATCAATCTATGGGCACCTCTAATAATACGTCGTCGTTCCCACGTTCGTCGTTCCCGCGAAGGCGGGAATCCATACGTTACTGATTTATCGTCTATTTAGAAATTCTGGATTCCCGCCTTCGCGGGAATGACGGGAATTTGTTTTTTAGAGGTGCCCCCATGATTTCAACTCCGATGCCTTGCATGTTAAGTAGCGCAGCTAGCGGTGACGATGACTTTCACGTAGCAACAGCATTGCATCTAATAATACTAATCTTGGCACTAAAGGCCGACACGTACATAACGTGGAGCGGAAAACCCAGAATCCCGCTTCTTCAGCGACGTGCAAGCTCTTTGATTCGCGGCAGGCAGGCAAATCACTGCACTATGGCTTCAATGTGTCATACAAAACGATTACATAGGCAACGCATTAAGCGCGGTTTTCCTGTCTGAATCAATTCATTCTACAAGTTCGAAAAACTTTCATCCTAGCGTCACACCGTTGACACATTGTGCTCGTATAAATGGCGAGCGTGCAAAAAGACATGGAGGTCGGGCTAAGTATTGGGGCGCACTCTCGCCGGATAAATTGCGTAGTTATCGTAAAGCACCGGTCGCTCGGCTCAGCACGCCATCGCGTTTTTCACTGGAGGAAAA
>JANPPH010000336.1:0-3121 GCA_031428395.1 Gammaproteobacteria bacterium | reverse complement strand
AACAGCAGCCGCAGGAGCAGCAGCACCCACTACAGGAGCCTCTGATTCGCTAGCACGCGTGAGATGGATATTCACTACCGGCAAATCGTGTTCCGGACCTTGCATCAAGGCGGGAATTTCTACGCCTTCTGGTAATTTGAGGTCGGATAAGTGCAGCGAGTGATTGAGTTCAAGCCCTGCAAGATCAACTTCAATAAACTCAGGAAGATCTTTGGCTAAGCACGAAAGTTCAATGCTGTTCATTAAGTGGCTGACGAGACCGCCGCCAACTTTAACGCCCGGAGCGATGTCCTGATTAATGAAATGCAATGGCACGCTTAGACGAATCTTAGTGGTTTCGCTGACGCGCAGCAGATCCACATGCAAAACTATAGGTTTGACGGGGTGTCTGTGCAAATCTCGCAACACCACTTTGTCGAACTTACCGTCGATATTGAGCGTCAGAATGTGCGAATACACCGCTTCATTCTCAAGGCTTTTCAACAACTGCCGCTGACTCAGGGTGATCGACACCGGATCTTTCCCCGCGCCGTATAAAATGCCTGGCACTTTGCCTTCACAACGTAGGCGGCGGCTCGCACCTTTCCCCTTGGTGTGACGCAATTCTGCGTTTAATTCGAAATTGACGCTCATGTTCTACTCTCCAGTTAACAAGGTGACTATCACAACTGTGATAGTCCAACTAATGCCTTCCCCGCGACCTGGGTTAGCGAAAATACTACACTTGGGCACATCTAAACGTTTGAGCCTAAAAAAGGCTAACTTAATCCATGTACATCGAGCTGACAGACTCTTCGGCGTGAATGCGCCTCATGGTCTCGGCCAACATCCCGGCGATGCTGAGCTGACGGATTCGATTACACGCGGCCGCTTCAGGACGTAGCGGAATAGTGTCCGTAACAACCAACTCGTCTAACATCGACGCTTCAATATTTTTAATTGCAGCACCGGACAATACGGCATGGGTAATATAAGCCACCACTTTAGCAGCCCCATGCTCTTTTAGCGCCCTTGCTGCTTCACACAACGTACCCGCTGTATCAATCAAATCGTCGATCAAAATACAGGTTCGGCCAGTTACATCACCAATGATGTTCATGACCTTGGCTTCGTTGGCTTTCGGACGACGTTTGTCGATAATGGCCAAATCCGCGTCGTCTAAACGTTTAGCTAATGCCCTGGCTCTTACTACGCCACCGACATCTGGCGATACGACGATGACGCGCTTGTATTTTTGGCGCCAAATCTCACCGAGCAAAATCGGCGAGGCGTAGACATTGTCTACCGGCAGATCGAAAAAGCCTTGAATCTGATCAGCGTGTAAATCTACGGTTAACACGCGATCCGCGCCGACGCTAGTGATCATATTTGCCACGACTTTGGCCGTAATCGGCACACGCGCGGAACGTGGACGGCGGTCTTGGCGTGAATAGCCAAAGTAGGGAATTACGGTGGTGACACGCCCAGCCGATGCGCGGCGGATAGCGTCTACCATAACCAGTAATTCCATCAAATTATCGTTGGTGGGCGTGCAGGTGGACTGAACAATGAAAACGTCTTTGCCGCGGACGTTTTCCATAATTTCCACCATGACTTCGCCGTCACTAAAACGACCGGTAATCGCGCCGCCCAAGGGCATGCCAAGATGATTGACAATATCTTCCGATAATTGCCGATTGGCATTACCGGTGAATACCATCATCCCAGTGTCGGACACGCAAATACCTCGGAATATTATTTATTGAAAGATGGCTGGGGTGCCAGGATTCGAACCTGGGAATGCTGGGATCAAAACCCAGTGCCTTACCGCTTGGCGACACCCCAGTGGCAGCTAAACCGGGCATTATACCTTATAAAAATTAAAAACTTAAATACATCCGCGTCTGACAAGTTATTTTAGACTTTTAAGCAATGGCGATCGGTTTTTCCCTTGCGCAACAAAGCCTTGCCAATGCTCGGGAAGTCGCCTCAAAATGCTGTGAGCTTGAGCTTGTTCCAAGAAGGCTGCAAATATACAACTACCCGTACCGCTCATTCTCGCTGGCGCAAATTGATCTAGCCATTCTAACGCCTGCGCAACACTCGGATAGCGACTACACACTACCGACTCGCAAACATTGCCAACCGCTCGTCCAGTCAGAAAGTCGCGTATTGTGATGGGATTAGAATTGCGTGTCAATTCAGGCACGGCAAAAATGTCCTTGGTCGCGATTTGAACGTCAGGCACGACAATCAAATACCATGGTTCATCTAGTGTGAGCGGCGTTAGATGTTCGCCTACGCCCTCAGCCCACGCCGCTTGACCGCGAATAAAGACAGGGACGTCTGCGCCGAGTTGTAACCCTAGCGACACTAATCGCCCGACAGAGTAGTTCACGCCCCACAGTTGATTAAGCGCCACTAACGTCGTTGCGGCGTCCGAACTGCCTCCACCCAATCCTCCGCCCATCGGCAGTTTTTTTACTAAATGGATATCAACCCCTTGGCGAACGCCAGCGGCTTGCTGCAGTAATGCTGCGGCTTTGACGGTTAAATCTGCCGATGAGGTGACACCCGCGAGGTCTGTGACGCGGCGTATTTGCGTGTCGTGGCGAATGTCAAAGGATAGCTCGTCGCAGTAATCAATGAATTGAAAGACTGTTTGAAGCAAGTGGTAGCCATCATCGCGGCGACCTGTGATATGCAGAAAGCGATTAATTTTGGCGGGCGCCGGCCAGATCATAAGGGTGCAGTTTTTTTGGTCAGGGTGCGGGTCACGGCGTGACTTGCCACTCATCTATAACGAAACGTATGCGCATATCTGCTTTGCTAAGCGTCAGTTTAGCGGGTAATTCGAGGTTGCCAATGGGCATATACTGTTGATAATTCAGCTGCCAGTCTAACTGATCAAGCGTCGCCAAACGGCCCTGGTCATCCAACCGTTTCGCGATCGGGGCGGAGACGGGTAAGCCACGCAACCAGAAACGCAACGCCTCTACGGGCAAGCGCCAACCTGTGCGCTGATACAATAAATCTGCGGGATCCGTCGCGGTGACAAGTTGCTGATCGGGCAGTTGCATGGACACGCCCAGCGTGTTGCCATCTAATTCAACCCGGCCCTGCCCTAGCGGTCCGTTGAGGC
>JANPPH010000335.1:0-5069 GCA_031428395.1 Gammaproteobacteria bacterium | reverse complement strand
GACACCCACACCCAGGCAACGGGCATCAGTGCCGCGCCCACCCTGGTGCGCAGTGCTGTGGTCTATGGTGCTAACGCAAGCGGGAAGTCCAACCTCATCAAGGCGCTGCAATACATGCGCGGCGTGGTAACCGAGTCGGCGACGGCGATCCAACCGGGTCAGACCTTTGCAGTGCAGCCATTCCGACTTGATGCTGATTCTGCCAGTCAGCCCAGCGAGTTCGAGGTCACTTTCCTGCTTGATGGTGTGCGCTACCAGTATGGCTTTGCGATGACCGCACAGCGCATCGTGAGCGAGCACCTGCTTGTTTACAAGGCGTTCAAACCCCAGCGTTGGTTCACACGTCACTTTGACACCGACACCGGCAAAGATGTCTACGACTTCGGTCCCGGCCTGAAAGGCCCGAAGAACCTGTGGGAAGGTGCCACCCGCCCGAACGCCCTCTTTCTATCGATGGCCGTACAACTCAACAGCGACGCCTTGCGACCGGTGTTCGACTGGTTCGTGAATCGACTGGTCATCTTCAACGAACAAGCCCAGCTCAGTCCGCAGGTGTCCATCCAGATGCTCAAGCAGGCTGACGGCCGCAAGGAGATCTGCAACTTCCTCTCTGCCGCCGACATCAGCATCGCCAACATTGATGTGGAAACGCGCAGAGTTCCTGGGCATGCCGTTCACTTTGACCTGGTGGCTGGTAAAACCGAAGTGCGGTCGGAAGAAATGGAAGAGCACACGCTGCGCTTCCACCACGTCACCGAACAGGGCAAAGCCGTGTTTGACTTGATGGACGAGTCCAATGGCACGCGCAATCTGCTGTTTCTTGCCGGGCCAGTGCTCGACATCCTCAGCAAAGGACTGACGCTGGTCATCGACGAACTCGACACCAGCTTGCACACCCTGATGGTGCGCGAACTCGTGCGACTGTTCCACCGCCCGGAGATCAACACCAGCGGTGCGCAATTGATCTTCACGACTCACGACACGTCGTTGCTGGATGCACCAGATCTGTTTCGACGCGATCAAGTTTGGTTCGTAGAAAAAGACCGTAATCAGACGTCGGCCTTGGTCAGCTTGTGCGAATTTAGCCCACGCAAGAACGAAGCAATGGAACGCGGTTATTTGATGGGTCGATACGGCGGTGTGCCATTCTTCAGCCACACTCTGGGGCTGAAACACTGATGGCCCGCGACAACCCCCCCCCAAAAAAGAGCGCCAACAGAAGCAGTTTGAGCGTAAGCAGGGACGGCGGGCGAGTTACGACCGCATCCTGATCGTTTCTGAAGGCAGCAAGACCGAGCCGAACTATTTTCGTGAGATTCGCGCAGCCTATCGCTTACACACCGCCAATGTGGAAGTCCGGCCCAGCGAGTTGGGGACTGCGCCCATTCAGGTTGTGCAGTACGCCCAGGCGTTGTTTGAGGATGGCGACCGCCACAAGAATATTCAGCGCCGAGCGTTCGAGAAGGTCTATGCCGTATTTGACCGCGACGACCATGACAGCTATCACGAGGCACTGAAGCTGGCTGCCTCACTGGACGGCAAGCTCAGGAACGATGCAAAACAGCCGGTCACTTTTCAGGCGATTGCTTCAGTGCCCAGTTTTGAGTTGTGGCTGTTGCTGCATTTTGAGGATATTCAGGCTCCGCTGCATCGTGATGAAGTGATGCGCCGCCTCAAACTGCACATTCCGAGCTACGACAAAGGCGCGGGCAACGCGTTCGCGATTACCCGTGAGCATTTGGCCGTCGCCACCCAGCGTGCAGAACGGTTGACGGCGCGTTTTGCCGAGCGCACCGACTCCGAGCCGTTCACCGCTATTGTTGAACTGGTAAGGCTGCTGACCACGCTTCGCCGCTGATAACGTCGGCAGCGACGTCCGTAAGTCAATCGGATGTTGCAATATTTCGTCACGTATTTGAAAGTAACGAATAAGGCGCTTCCGGCTTCTCAGTGGGTCGCCGGATAGATATTCAGGCCGCCGCAATGGAACAGGATTGATGTTCTGAAGTTGTTCCCATTTCTGAACCCTCTCGCTTGCGTGATGATTTTCTGCACCTTGGAGTTGACTCCCTCTGCCGCCGCATTGGTGATGCCATGACGACTGGAGAATGGAGAGAGAAGTACGGCGAAAACAAGGCCTGAGGTTGGGGTGTTTGATCGGTGGCGCTCAAGAGCAGGAAGCCCGAAACCGCGCCAACACTGGCGCTCCGGGCAAAAAAAATCCCAACCGAGAAGGGTTGGGATTTCACATTATGGTGGAGGCGGCGGGAATCGAACCCGCGTCCGCAAGCCCTCTGCCCTTGGTTCTACATGCGTAGTCAAGTCAATTTTTTTTAACTGGTTGCCGCCCGACTGACAGGGCGATCAAACAGCGATTCCGTAGGTTTTAGCGGCCCCGTACCGGACTTCCGGTGCCGCGATCTTGTGAGAGTCGACCCCTGTTACTGAGCGCACAAGCACGAACTCAGGCAGAGGGCACTAGGCTGTGGTTTAAGCAGCTAGAGCGTAGCTGTCGTCGTTGGCAACTATATTTTTGCAGTTGGATTTACGAGGTGGTCTGCCCCTCGGCATGCCCCTTAGGTTTCGCGACCCACGTCGAAGCCATGTCGCCCCCAATAGGAGTTACTAGATAGACAGTATAACTGGTTTAGAAGTTCCTTGTCGCAGCTATATACCCATCGCAATACAGCTACTTAGCGGCCCCTCATGATTCGTTGCTTCTGCCTTAGCCAGTCACGGTCGCGTTCGGTTTCGCGTTTGTCGTGGCTTTGTTTGCCTTTGGCGAGGGCAATTTCGACCTTGGCGAGGCCGTTTTTCCAATACATGGCGAGCGGCACTAAGGTGTAACCCTTGCGTTCCACAGCGCCAATAAGTTTGTTTAATTCGCTGCGATGCAGTAACAGCCTACGGGTGCGGGTGGCATCCGGGAATATGTGGGTGGAGGCGCTAAGCAAGGGTGAAATCAAGGTGCCTAATAGCCACGCTTGCGAATCTTTGATGATGACATAACTGTCGGAAAGTTGAATTCGACCGCCGCGCAAGCTTTTTACTTCCCAGCCTTCCAGCGCGATCCCGGCTTCAAATTTGTCTTCAATAGCAAAATCGTAACGCGCCTTTTTATTGAGGGCGATGGTGCTGTCATTGGTACTGGTTTTTTTTTTGTCTTTAGTCATAATCTGTCAAAGTGGGATAAAGATGGTTTGCTTGCGGTTGCCCGTTATAATGGAGGCTCGAGAAATCACGTGCCTAGAAAGTACAATTAAAACACCTGTGCATACAATTAGCAAAAGCGCGATCGTTAGCTACACGCCACACGAGATGTATTCGTTGGTGGACGATATAACTTCTTATGGCGATTTTTTACCCTGGTGCAAGGCAGCGTCGGAGCTGCGGCGAGATGAAGAGGAGGTCGAGGCCTCAATTCATATTGCAAAAGGGGGGCTTAATCAGGCCTTTACCACCTGCAATAGCCTCCTAAAGCCACATAAAATCGAAATGCGCCTCGTCGAGGGGCCGTTTAAGCAGCTACATGGGCGGTGGCACTTTGATGCCTTGGGCGATAGCGCCTGTAAGATCTCTTTGACTCTGCAGTTTGAATTTTCCAATAGTCTGCATGCACTCATGTTTGGGCCCATTTTCCATTCCTTGGCGAATAAAATGATCGACGCATTTCATCAGCGGGCGTTTTACGTCTACGGCAAACGTTAAAAAATGATTGTCGAAGTGGCCTACGCCCGACCCGATGTGCAAGTTATTTTGACTGTTGAAGTGAGCGAGGGTGCGACCGTTGCCGAGGCGGTGCGTTTGTCGGGTATCCTCGCTGATTTTCCCGAGATCGATTTGGTTGTGCAAAAAGTTGGGGTGTTTGGCAAATTGGCCAAGTTGACTAGCGTCTTGCGTGCGGGGGATCGGGTCGAGATCTACCGGCGGTTAACTAACGACCCCAAAGAGGCGCGAAAAAAGCGTGTTGCCGAGATCAAAAAGGCTAAAAAAAATACCGGTAGCACGACGGATTAGCCAGCGTTTAGTTTTTTGGCGCTGGCGGCGGTTCAATTCGTATTAGCTTATCGTCCTCAAAAAACAGTGAAAGCCGCTGCCTGGGTTCTTCTTTCGGGATATTCACGTTGTAATAAACATAATCCCAACGATTTTTATGAAACGGGTCAATCAACAACGGATTGCCTAGCAGGAAAGTGACTTGTTTTTTAGTCATGCCTACTGCTATTGCACGCTGCAATTGAGGGGTAATCACGTTACCCTGTTGAATATCGACTTTATGCGCAGTGCAACCGGTCAAAAGGAGGCTTGCGCTAAGTAGTAAAGGAGTGAGAAGCTTAGTCATTGCGAGTCGGAGCTTTAAGTGGAATTGTTTCTATTTTAAGGCAAAAGCGTGTGCGCGTCGCGCAAGTTTATTTGGGATGCCTAAATCAGCGTCCATTAGGGAGGAGTTTTGGAAAACGCAGATTTAAAAAAAGCAGGGCTAAAAGCCACCGCTCCCCGTTTGAAAATTTTAGAGATTTTAGACCAAAACCGCAGCCGCCACATGAGCGCTGAGGATGTGTATAAAATGCTGATCGAAACGGGCGAAGACGTAGGCTTAGCCACGGTATACCGCGTCCTGACGCAATTTGAAGCGGCTGGCCTCGTTTCTCGCCACCATTTCGAAGGCGGACACTCTGTTTTTGAACTCGATCAGGGCGTCCATCATGACCATATCGTCTGCATTAAATGTGGTCGCGTCGATG
The DNA here is from genome assembly GCA_031428395.1 of Gammaproteobacteria bacterium. Taxonomy (GTDB): domain Bacteria; phylum Pseudomonadota; class Gammaproteobacteria; order JAADHS01; family JAADHS01; genus JANPPH01. The sequence continues at coordinate 324 of JANPPH010000335.1, read as the reverse complement.
AATTCATGGATGAAACTATTGAACGACACCAGCGTATGGCTGCGGAAAAACTAGGGTATGTGATGACGGATCATTCGTTATATATGTATGGAATTTGTCGCGACTGTCAGAAAAAGTAACAGTCGTTTTTTTGCGGCCTTTTAATTAAAAAGGCCGTGATGTTCTGCTAAGAGTGCATTACGCTACTGTTGTGCTCCGCATTGGGTTTTCCCCCTTCATTCTGCAATGTGTCCTCTTTCTAAATATTTTTTGTTTTAGGTTGCCTTTCGGCATTTTTGATCTACGCTCAAATGGAGCGCTGAGGCGAAGACGTAACACTTTAAC
>JANPPH010000334.1:0-1582 GCA_031428395.1 Gammaproteobacteria bacterium | reverse complement strand
CGATTCGTCGCCACTCAATAATTCGGTAAAACACTGTGAATCGTGGACATTGCCTGCGGTGAAATCCGTCGCTTTAACAAATCCGTCTTCATCAACATTAAGGTGCGCCTTAAAACCATAGGTGGTTTGTTGTTTGCCGTTTGAACCCTTTTTGACGTTGTAGGCCGCTTCCGGGTCTTGCGTGTTGTGACCGTCAACGCCTTTGTTGGGGCGATTGCGCTGCGCTTTAATCACACTGGCATCCACAATGCTGATCTCGCCGTGCTTGATATACAAACCTTTACCACTGAGTTGGGCGTTGATTTCCGAAAACAGCGAATCTTGCAGCGCATGCTCTTCCAGCTTGCGACGAAAACGCCACAGCGTACTGTGATCAGGCACGCTCTGGGCCAACCCTAAACCCATAAAACGACGAAATAATAAATCCCGCGCAATCTGCTTTTCTAATTGCGGGTCGCTCAGCGCATACCAAGACTGCAACAGCAACGCCTTGAACATCATCAACGGCGGCCAGGCTTTTTCACCGCGCGGCTTGTTATGAACCGCCGACAGCCGCAACTCAATGCGCGACCAATCGAGCAAATCATGAACCTCATCCAACTCCGTCAGCGCAGCATGTTCTACCAGTAACTCATCAGCGAAACTTCTTTGCTTGAGGTGCTTCCAGGCCATGAGGGGACGCTCTTTGTCTGCTTGCTTGAGGAAAGGTATTATCTCAAAACTTGATCAGAGTGTCGCGGGAATTACGGTCTCGTGCAAAGGTCTCAACGTAAGTAATATAGGCTTATTCGGTCATACCTCAATCACGCATTCCCCCGACAAGGGTTACAATCACATTTATTTCAAAGCAACCCATAACAATGTGTTGGCGCCACTGAATTCTTCCGCGCGAAAAAAATCTGTCACCAGGCGGCCCTGGTAATACGCTCCGCTGTTCCACCGACGGCGTAATGGAATTCCCAAAAGGGGGCGATGGTTCATTCCACCACGCGTTACTAAAGCGCAATGGCACAGCTCGCCGAAGAACCTAAAATTGGGGATTAAAACCTACTACCAGGGCGAACCAAGGATAGTTCGCACGCCAGTCAAACACGAAAGTGTTTGACTGGCGGAGCCAAGTGCGGACCTGTGCTATGAGCGTTTAAGAAAAAAAATTCGTGGTGTGAATAATGCCTCGTTTTGGTCACATAGCTTTGGTAGGGTAACGTGGCCTATTAGGTTATGGATTTGTATTCAAGCGGCTTGGCAGGCATTCCATGCATAGATGGATGGGGGAGTGATGCTTCACTCTTCGTAACAATTGAAAATAAAGGAGATTACACAGTGTCAACTTCGTTAAATCGGTTCTTCATCATTACACTCGCCGCGGCGGCCACATGCGGGGCGGCGCCGAGTATGGCGGCCAAAGAAATCCTCGGTAAGTCCGAAGGTCAGGGCGTGGCTTTTATCAATGGGGCTAACTTTACCAACAAGGAAGTAAAATATGACATCGTCAATGGGTATGGCGTAGTCGAAGGCGATATTGTTTTAGGCACGATTGAACAATTGCAAAGCACCACATCCGGCGTTAAATCGTTCGCGG
>JANPPH010000333.1:0-4336 GCA_031428395.1 Gammaproteobacteria bacterium | reverse complement strand
GTACGAAATCGTCTCGCGACACTAAAAGTATCCATGGATGAACAAGTCGCCAAAGCTGTAGCCAATTTGGATTTAGTAACAGCTGATCTTCAAAATGCGGTAATGAAAACACGCATGCAGCCCATCAAGAAGGTCTTTGGTCGTTTCCCAAGAGTTGTTCGTGATCTTTCCCGCACCTTGAATAAGCAAGTTAATCTGATACTGCAAGGTGAGGAGACTGATCTCGATAAAAATTTAGTGGAAGCCTTAGCCGATCCCTTGGTGCATTTAGTCCGCAATGCAGTTGATCATGGCATCGAGATGCCTGATATCCGCACGGCCAACGGTAAAACTCCGGATGGCACTATTATTCTGTCCGCTGAGCAAGAAGGTGATCACATTCTGTTGTCCATACAGGATGACGGAGCAGGAATGGATGCGGATGTCCTACGCCGTAAGGCCGTCGAAAAAGGATTGATGGATGAAGACACCGCTGCTCGGTTAGATGATCGGGCTTGCTACAACCTAATATTTCTGCCTGGATTTTCAACTAAAAGTGAAATCTCCGATATCTCTGGGCGCGGGGTTGGCATGGATGTGGTCAAGACCCGCATCACGCAACTCAATGGCACAGTGGAAATCACTTCTCAGCATGGCAAGGGTAGCTTAATTGCGATAAAAGTGCCTTTGACGCTGGCGATTATGCCGACCCTGATGGTTCAGATTGGAAATCAGATATTTGCTCTACCGCTTGCTAACGTCATCGAAATATTCGATCGGAAATCAGCACGCACAAGCATGGTAGATGGCAAGAGAGTCGTTATTGTGCGTAATAAAGCCTTGCCCTTAGTCAATTTGGCGGACTGGTTAGTTCGTGACCGCAGCGATGATAGCTCCGGTGGAGGCTATGTAGTGGTTGTCAGTTTTGGTTCGCAAAATGTGGGTTGCATAGTCGATCAGTTAATAGGCCAAGAAGAAGTGGTGATCAAACCTCTTGGCTCAATGCTTCAGGGAACTAAAGGGCTATCAGGTGCAACAATCACGGGCAATGGCAGAATTGCTTTGATTTTGGATATGCCAAGCCTAATGGGAAGTTATGCACGCCGTTAGCAGTCTCAATAAATTTAAGACTGCGATGAACTGGATGTTGGGAAGCTGATGAAACTCCGCGTATTAGTTGTTGACGATTCGAGATTTTTTCGCCGCCGAGTAACGGAGATGCTCAACCTTGATCCGCAGCTTGAAGTCATCGATACGGCAGAAAACGGCATAGAAGCGGTTGAGAAAGTGACGAAGCTTAAGCCCGATGTCATCACCATGGATATCGAGATGCCATTGATGGATGGCATCACCGCGGTGAAACGTATTATGGCTGTACGTCCGACCCCTATCCTAATGTTTTCCTCATTAACGACAGATGGTGCTAGGGCGACGTTGGATGCTTTGGAGGCGGGCGCCGTAGACTTTTTGCCAAAGCGCTTCGAAGATATTTCAAAGGTACGTGAAGAGGCTAGAAGGCTTCTATGCGATCGAGTGCGAACCATTGGCATGCGCCGCGTAGCACCAAAATCCGTGCCACCACGCCCTCCACCATTGTTTAACGATAGGTCTACAACGGCCGCAAAATCGGAGAGCGGTCAATGGTCAGCAATTAAGCGACGCGGTACCTACAAGATTGTGCTAATCGGCACGTCAACTGGAGGTCCGGTTGCATTGCAGCAAGTATTGACCAAACTCCCCGCCAATTTTCCTTTACCTATATTGCTCATACAACATATGCCGGCCACGTTTACGCCTACTTTTTCTCAGCGTTTGAACAGTCTGTGCAATATCACGGTTAAGGAAGCAGCAGATGGCGACATATTAGCCCCAGCAACCGCCTATCTTGCTCCAGGTGGCCGTCAAATGGTGCTAGAGCAGCGCGGTAGTACCACCGCACTACGTATTTTAGACGCGCAACCTGGGCAAACTTACAAGCCTTCGGTGGACATTACTTTTTCTTCTGCGGCAAAAATTTATAACGCACAGGTTTTAGCGATTGTGCTCACAGGCATGGGCGCTGATGGTCGTGAGGGAGCGCGATTACTCAAACAAGGTGGCTCGACAGTTTGGGCGCAAAATGAGCAGACGTGCGTCGTATACGGCATGCCATCGGCAATCGTGGAAGCGGGCCTTGCGGATCAAATTATTCCCTTGCCGGACATTGCTACGCAGATCATTTCAGGAATCTAGTGAGTGGATATTCTCACCATTCTAGGGATCACTCTCGGCCTCGGTGCAATTTTGGGTGGCAACGCAATGGAAGGCGGCCACCTAGATTCACTAATGCAGCTCACTGCGTTTTTGATCGTTGCCGGCGGTACCGTCGGTGCAATCATGATTCAAACTCCGATGCCAACATTTTTACTGTCGTTAAAAATGGGCGTTTGGGTATTGTTGCCACCTAAGCAGGCTCAGAAAGAAGCGATAGAAAAGATTGTCGGCTGGAGCAACATCGCACGCAAGGAAGGGTTGTTGGGGCTTGAATCGTTAGTTGAAGCAGAATCCGATCATTTTGCGCGTAAAGGATTGCAATTGTTGGTAGATGGAAGTGAGCCAGAAACAATTCGTAGCATTCTGGAAGTTGAATTGAGCACTCAAGAGCATAGCGCGACTGAGGCGGCCAAGGTTTACGAAGGCATGGGAGGCTATTCGCCGACTATCGGTATTATCGGTGCCGTCATGGGGCTGATACACGTCATGAACAACCTCGCCGACCCGAGTAAATTAGGCCCCGGAATTGCTGTCGCATTCGTGGCAACGATTTATGGTGTGGCGTTGGCAAATATATTTTTTCTGCCAATGGCCAGCAAGTTGAAAACTATTATTCATTCGCAAACACAGTTTCGTGAAATGGTTATTGAAGGAATCATTTCAATTGCAGAAGGCGAAAACCCCCGTAACATCGAAACCAAATTACAGGGCTATTTACATTAGGTTCAACCCAGATTTTCCATTAATGTTAATACCTTGTGCGGCCCATCGGCATGCGCTTTGCACTGGAATATTAAAACGCCTAGCGCGCCAATTTTAGGACGCAAGCTAAGGAGCTTGGCGACCAAGCTTAATGAAGTGGTAACGGACTTACTGCGAGCGCATGATAAATCGACATTACACAGTTTTATGGAGAAGTGTCGGCTCACTGGGGGGGTGGCTAGGGTGTGGCGGAAATTCATGCAAAAAAATGTCTATGTTACGTGCTTTGGCTGCAGCTTCATCTGCCGCGTTTAGGTTAAATCGATGGCTCGCAAAAAGAAGCATCCGGAGCACGTAAATCATGAACGATGGTTGGTTTCCTATGCCGATTTCATCACGCTTCTATTTGCTTTTTTTGTCGTGATGTATTCTGTTTCGTCAGTAAACGAAGGAAAATACCGAGTACTTTCAGACGCGATGATTGCCGCGTTTCGCTCATCGACAAAGTCAATGGCGCCTATTCAAATTGGTAAAGATGCCAAAACCCCCGAATCAAAAAGTCTGAGTGCACGGCTGACGCCAGCACTATTAGCGGTACCGAGCATGCCCTTGCCAAATGTACCGAAGGATGGGGCCAAGGGCACCGGTAAAGCTCTGAAGCGCATGGCTGAGAAAATCAAAAAGGCGATGGCATGGTTAGTTGAAGAGGATCTGATCGCGGTCCGACAAACAGAAAACTGGCTAGAAATTGAGATAAAGAGCAGTGTTTTGTTTGTCCCAGGAAGCGCGAAATTACAGTCTCAATCCGAACCTATTTTGCAAGAAATTGCGACCATTCTTGCGGATTTCCCGCATCCCATCCGCGTTGAAGGATTCACCGATAATACGCCCATCAATACCGTGGCATTTCCGTCGAACTGGGAATTGTCCACTGGCCGTGCTGCGACAGTCGTACATTTGTTTATGAAAGGTGGAATTGATCCGCTACGTTTGTCAGCGGTAGGTTACGCCGAATTTCGACCCATTGCGGAAAATGCGACGAGTGAAGGGCGGCAAAAAAATCGTCGTGTTGTCTTGGTCGTATTGAAGGATGAAGCGGCGCAATTATTGCGTGATGAAAGGCGGACCCCTGAGCCCGTCGGCGACAATCTCATTTCGTTCCGCGAGGTTCCCCCCTCAAAGGTGTTGCCCGACGCAGTGCCGAAGGAAAACAAAACGATCGCCCCGGACGTCGCAACAGTGAAAAATACGCCCACACCTAAGGGTGTGCCGGTGGATGTAATGAGCCGTGACGTGACTGAAGTGGGACGTTTTCCGGTGATCGCGCCGCCCATCAAAATTGCGCCGCCATTTGCGATACACACTCGCGCAAATAATTTGGAGGCGACCCCTCGGGCCAGCG
>JANPPH010000332.1:0-3055 GCA_031428395.1 Gammaproteobacteria bacterium | reverse complement strand
CAACATTGGCGCCTTGGTGACATGCAGCACAGCCGTAGGATTTAAAGAGGTCATAGCCCTGCTTTTCCGACGCTGAAATTGCATTCTTGTCGCCACGCAAAAATTTATCGAATCGCGAGTTCGGCGTAATGAGGGAACGTTCGAAAGCAACGATGGCATCTTGGATGTTGTTTATCGAAATGCCTTCTGCATACAGTGAGTCAAACTCCTTGAGATATATTTCATCCTGACTCAGTTTAACCAGCACTTCCGCCCACTGTGTGCTGTTATCCGGGAGCGGATCGGTGCGAATTTGATCTTCTAGGGTTCGCGTTCGCCCATTCCAGAACAGTCTAAAATTTAAGGCTAAATTGAAGATCGTGGGGGTATTGACGGGGGTAGGCTCGCCATTGGGTCTCGTCGAGAAACGTAAATTATCCATTCCGCCTTGTTCAATCCGATGGCAGGTGATGCATGCGGAGTTGTTGTTGCTCGAAAGGCGCACATCGGAGAAAAGCTTTTCCCCCAAGACTACCTTGGCATTTTCCTGTGCAGTTCTAGGCGCGGGAAAAGGGATGGGCTGGATTGGCTCGTTAATATAGGGTGGCGCTTGTGCTGTCGCTGCGCCGGCCATGCCCGATGCGCCAATGGCGGGAAAGAGAACTAGAATAAACAACAGAAGTATAAAACTGTCGATCCGTCGCACGACCCCTCCTTAGAACCGCTGCTCCATCCCTACTCATTTCCCGTGGAGGGAACGGTTGAAAGTATAACTCAATAGTCGGCTAGTAGGAGTTCCTCCTTTTAGAGTGCGTCCAAAGCGCATAAAGTTACGGATCTCCGCCCGGTACTTAAGCATAGACTAAAACTCGCCAAAAATACCTGTGACCCGCGTCGGGCCTCAATGGTCAATAGACTGCGGATTTGCCGGAGGCAATTGCGCAAAAGCAGGGTCGCTAACCTTGCCATTGGCTAAAATCAGGCTGTAGATGAGCAATGGAAGGGCAGGCGCTTTGCGATCGTTAACCACTACCATTGGAGTTCCTTCGAGATTGTGCTCGAGCGCGTAGTCAATGTCGTTTGTTAACTCGTTTGCAGTGGTGGGCGTGCTAATGCATGCCTCTAAATTATGGCGTTTTTCTTCATTGGTCGCGGCGATATCCCAAATACGATCGCGGGTCAGGGTTTTTTGTTCTTCAAAGAACGATGCGCGAATATTATGTCCTTCGATGGGGTCTTTTATGCAAATAAGTATCTTAGCCGCAAGACAACTGACGCCGGAGCCATCGGTTCTTTCGATGTTCGTATTGCATTCCGAATCAAGCGGGAAATAACGAGTTTCTTCGCTGAATGAACCAGGTGGGCTCAAACGCTGAATCTCAGCCATCGCGGTATGTAGATTTTTACAATGTGGGCAGCGAATCTCAAGCCACTCGACAATATGCACGGGACTATTTTCAGCGCCGAAGGTAAGACGCTGCCGAGCGATAGGTTTTATAATTTGCGGTGCTGATTTATGCACTGCGAGTGCGTCGCTCAGGGCTTGCCGTGCGGACGGCTCTAGCGCCTGTATGAATTTTGCCAGAGGCGAGGTATCGGCAGGCCCGCTGATTTGAGGAAGTGCAGCTTGGCTGACATCTTGTAGTGGCGTTTTTGCGCCTGGATAAACCAAAATTAGGAGCGATGCAGCCAGCCAACCCGCGCTATGTAGTCCCGCGACCATCCAATCTCCGCCATTGCTCAATAGTTTGTAGGCGACGAAGACTGTGGCGCCTACAAAAATATAAAACAGCACGCACGTTGGGCAAAAAATACCAAGAGACACGCTATAGCCCAAAAGCCCAAGCGCAATCATTCCGCCTAACCCCGTGACAATGCGCAGACTCAACACCACATTGGCGATGGGCTGTTTGTCGCTAATAAACCATAAACGTAACGCCAGGGCTAAACAGACCAAACTATAGGCCAACCCCCATGCGGCAAATGGTAAGCCAGTATGTTGCTGTAGCCAAATTGACAGCGGCGCATTCCAAATTGCCGCGCAATCAATCGTGGCGCTAATTGAGCAAAAGGGAGTTGCCCCGCCAGTACGGATTTGAACAAGCTCAATCCACTGATAAAGGCTTAGTGCGCAGCCAATAAGTCCGAGACCAAGCAATATTTTGGCGACTGAACCCGGTGAACGTGTAACTAACGGCATATGGACCTAAACTCCAGCATGCAAAAGTTTAGTATAACGCAAGGCAAAAACTTTTCGTTATCGTTATGTTGCATAATTTTGCGCGGCCTGTTTGCCGCGTTGTTCGTTTATGGTTAAAAGGGTGATGAGGCCCACTACAAAAAATACCAGTGTTGATAATACCGCCAAGCGATGGTTGCCCTGACTTAAATAGGCAATTCCTCCATAGCTAAGCGGACCGATGATGGCGGCGAGTTTGCCGGCCAAACCCCACAGTCCGAAAAATTCCGCAGCGTACTGTGGTGGTGAAAATTTACTCACCAGCGCACGCCCGCCGGATTGACTGGAGCCTAAAGCGATGCCAATAAGATTGGCTATTAGCCAAAAATGGGCTCGTGTTTCAATGAAGTAAATCGCAACAATTGCCACAATCCAAATACCCAAAGTCAATGCTAGTGTCGGCACAGATCCGAACCGGTCTTGAGCGTGACCAAATACTAAGGCGCCGAGTGCTGCAGTGATATTGACCACGAGAATTAGTTTTATCGTGTCGGTGGTAGTGAAGCCCATTACTTGCTGTGCATACACGGCAGCTAACACAATAACCACGTTTACACCGCAATGGTAAATGGTGAGTGCCACGAGGAAGCGAAACAAATCCGTGAAACGGTGAGCATGACTAAGGGTGAGTTTTAGGCGTTGAAAGCCTGCTCTAATGAGGTGGTCGGGCGTGTAAGGCGAGGGTGTGGCGCGCTCGCGTAGCCACAAAAAAGTAGGTAGGGTGCCTAAGGCAAAACACGCGGCCACGATGAGCATGCACACCGGCACATAATCTGCCGCCGATTTTCCTTGTGCTTGCGCTGCATTGATATACCAAAGACACAGGCCCAAGACCAA
>JANPPH010000331.1:0-3110 GCA_031428395.1 Gammaproteobacteria bacterium | reverse complement strand
TGTTTTTCTTCTTTTCTCGCCCCTCTTCAGCACCTTGCGCACCCTCGCTACGAGGTTAATGGAAGATCTGGGTTCAACTGCAATAATTACATGCAATGGATTTTTCTACAATCGGGCGGAGCGTAGGTATTGAGTGGTAGTGACTCCATTGCAACAAACTAACCGTCCTTCGCGTTACACTGTCTTTGCCACTTAAGCATGGCTAACGTCTTAAAGCTTCAAGCCATAACCTAGCCATCTCTTTATAGCCTGCGCCGTTGGGATGTATTCCATCGCTAAATTGACCTGTGCGCGTTGCGAAATAGGTGAAAAAATCGGGTGGCGTGATTGCAATACTATTGGCGATAACAAGTTCGTCGATGACTTGATTGTATGCGCTAATGCGCTGATTACGTGTCGCATTAGTTTGCGCGGGGACTTTGGCGAGATAGGCTTGTCTTCCGCTGGACTTAATTATATCGATCATTTGTTGCATATAGTCCTTATAAGAACCGTTATAGCCTGCGTCACCGGGTTTTATGCCTACACCGCTGGGGACAGGATTCATTCCGCTGGAATCGTTGGTGCCAAATAGGAGCAGAAAAAATTGCGCTTGGCTGTGACGCTTCAATACCGTTGCCAAGTGCGCCACGCCGTCCGCGGCAAGATCGCCGGGCACGCCTTCGTTCGCGACGGCATGCGGCTTGCCCATCGCACTGGTCAACAGATCATTCAATATCGCTGTAAATCCTCCTTCAGTATTGCGGCCATCACGCGAGATGTTATCCGTAGCGTCATCGTCGCCGACGCCATAAGTAATGCTATCGCCAAAGGCGACATAGTAGTCGCCGACACCGACAGATGTTGCTTTGTCATAAATTGATGTGCCAGAGATTGCCTTGCCTTGGGCGTCAACAATATAGGCTTCGATGACATGTTCTGAATTGGATAACGTAGTTGCCAAGGTGTACGGCGAATCGTGCACGGTTCCGGCAATGCCACCATCAACCACATATTTAATACCGAACCCGGCATGCAGCGTTGGGTTGAGGCAGACACTGCTTTTGAGCGTTAGTGATGTGGCGGAAAAGAGCGCGCGTGTAGTGGGCTGAAGCAATTTCACATAGGGCTTCACGCACGACCCTTCAACGCGCAGCTCTGCGGCAGCGCTACGCTGTCCGCCATTTAAATCAGTGCGAGCCAATACACGTACAAACTGCCCCAGCTTGGGCGGGAAGAAAATTTGCTGTTCACTTGTATCATTCCTAAAACTACCCATTTTCACCGGGTCGCCCCACTCATTACCGTCTTCACTCACGAAGACGCGATATTGCCCAATACGTCCGCTCGTAGCCTGCGGTGGCGTATAGCGCAGACTATCAACCGCATAGGCACTCCCCAAATTGACTTGTATTTCGTGCGGAAGGCGGCTCTCGTTTGCTAAACTGGCGGTTGACCACGCAGTGGCGGGATTGGCGTCGATCGCATTTGCCGCCGCGCCGTTTTCGACCGTATTGTCCTCACTATCTACATAATGAATAGACGTTTTGGCTGGCGATATTATTGTTGCCCTGCTCTGTACTTTAACGATGCGCTGCGCCGGTGTGGTGTCGACCCTTCCTGCCGCATCCATAACATTAGCGCGGATCACGAATGTGCCGGGCACAGCAAATTTTATGCTGCCTGGATCTTCCAAGCTTGATGCAGGAAAATCTGCTTCACCGAAATCCCAACGCACCGTTAACGGGCTATTGTTAGCCTGATCGGTTGCTGTCGCCGCAAACTTCAAACTCTCTCCGGGGCCAATTGTGATATCGGCTAACGGTAAATCAATGCTAATTTTGGGCGCGTAATTGCCGGAAAAAAGCGCACCCAGCACATTTAACTCTGCCATCGACGTCACTGCACTAGCATGTACCGACCTCACTGCGATCACTTTGACATAGGAGGCGGTAACGGTTGGAAATAACACTTCCTTTTCCACGCCACTATTGACGAAGCGACCCACGGCCACCGGCTCTCCCCAATTCACGCCATCCATGCTAGTGTAGAATTCATATTCCGCGATACGGCCAGATGGTTGATTTGTATCCTGACGCGGCAGATAGCGAAAACCACTCACGTCGTACGCTGCGCCAAGATTGATTTGAATTTCGTGCGGTGGCGGTGGTAGTTTTGAGGTGAACTGCGTATGCCACATAGTTTTAGCATCCCCATCAAAAGCGTTGATGGCGGCATTGTTTTGTTCTTCGCTATCAACATAACGTAGCCGCCAACCTGCTTGGGGGATTGGCAGATTGATGGAGGCGTTCACAGATAGCGTAAACTCTTGCGCTACCGCGTAGGCGGGATTGCCATTGTCCAACACTTCCACAGCAACCGGATGTGAACCACGGTCGCCGTTGAAAGGCGTCCATTCAATCAAACCTGTTGCATCAATTGTCATTCCCCGTGGCGCCACGCGCAAGTGATACGTCAACGAATCCTCTTTGTCAGGATCGAGCGCGGCGACGTGATAACGGTAATGTTGGTTTTCGCCGACCGTCGTCAAGGGGAGTGAGCTAATGATCGGCTTGTTATTAGTGCTAGCGATTACCTCAAGATCAAAACCGCGTAGCGATGTAGTCACGGCACTATCGGTAGCAGAAATTACGACACCCTGCGTGACGCCCACATCTGCCGTGCCCGGTGTGCCACTCAGCTCACCATTGCCGGGATTGAATGTCGCCCATTGCGGTTTATTGCTGACACTAAAACCTACTGAGCCATTGGCGTTTTTAATAGTGGGAATAAATTGGTAGGCATCTCTTTGGTAAACACTAGTCGTTGGCGAGCCGCCAATTTCAAGCTGACTGAGCACGGGTGGCGAATTGGGATCTCTATTTTTGCCACCGTTATCGGGCTGAACGGCAGGCGGCGAACCTCCGCCTCCGCACGCGTTTAAAAGACTAATCACCGACAACATCAGCAGACAGCGCCAAAAATACTTTCCTTCGCTAATTTTAAAATCCATTTTTTACTCTCCTATTAGCACAAATAATTCCTTGTTTGCGCCAAAAATATGGATTATTTCTAAGCCGTGCGTCGCCGCATAATTCGCTAGAAAGCCAATGAATTTTGCCGCAAACTTG
>JANPPH010000330.1:0-9849 GCA_031428395.1 Gammaproteobacteria bacterium | reverse complement strand
ATCCAATGGAAAATCTGGGTTTAACCCAGATTTTCCATTGGCCTCGTAGCGAGGGTGCGTAAGGCACTGAAGATGGGCGAGAAAAGATGAAAAACAGTCGGAGGCGTAGTCACTCTACGGTCACAGACTGTTTTTCATCTTTTCTCTCGCAGATTCAGTGCTTTGCGCGGCCGCAGTAGAGTGCTAATGGAAAATCTGGGTTTAATCGAGGCGCCATGAACAAATCGTTATTAGTAGTGATGACCCTGTTTTTCGCCACGCCCAGCCTTGCCGTGGAATCTACCGAGGACGCTAAAACGCTGTTCGGCTGGTTTAGCAGCCAACCCGCTACGCCCGAAAAATCGCCACTCAGCACAACCAAAACTGAGACCACAAAAACGCCGCCGTCTAAAGCGCGCACGGTTTCAGGCAATGATGCGACCGTAATCGCCTCCATCGACGCTTTTGGGTATAACACCACTTACATGGAACTGGAGGCAGATGGCAAGCGTTTTTGGATCGCATCGAGCAAGCTCGACATAAAAACGGGCAACCGAGTTCGCTTTTCTACTGACAAAGCCGTGCGTTTGGTCAACTTTACCAGCAAATCATTAAATCGCACGTTTAGCAGTATCTATTTCGTCAGCGAAGTGGCCGTGTTAGACGCGAATTAGGAATTGACCTATAGGTTCTCTGCGCGCTACAACATCGACCAAAGCTAGCTCCGAATCCTTGCGCCTTTTTGTTATTCCCTCTGATCAACTATCCCAGATTTTCCATAGCGCTCGTAGCGAGGGCGTCCAAAAAAAACCCCCGCGTAACGTTCACGGAGCAGGTGTTGTAATATTTCTTCGACGCGTCCATCGCGGCAGCCAACCTCTACAGCACCTTTACGAACTAGCCCCCATGTCTAGATTCACCGCTCTAACCCCGGAGAGCACGAAGTGCTCAGGGATGTTACTAATTTACCTGGGCCTGCGTTCCGACTAACCTAACTACCTCGCATATTCCCACCTCGCTGATTTAGACGCGTCGAAGGCCTAGTTATGAATAGAAGAAATTTCTTAAAAGCGGGTTGTTATGGCGCAGCCTTTTTCAGTTTCTCAGGATTGATTTTGCCGTTGTCGCGGCAAGCTTATGCCGCGACCGTTACAGCGCTGTTTACGGCGCGAGCGACGACCAAGATCTTAGTTGACAACACGACGATTTCGCTATGGCAGTTCACCGATCCTGCTAGTGGGCCTGGGACCCTCCCCTCAGGTTTGACAGCAAGATCGGGTGACACTGTCGTTATCACCCTGACCAATAGGCTACCCCGGGCAGTGAACATTGTGATCCCCGGCGCGCTTACTAACACACCGCCTTGCGCTCCTGGCGCCACACAAACTTATATGTTTACCGCGCCGGCGCCCGGCAGCTATGTCTATTACGATGATCTCAGCGGTGAGATCGGGAGGGCAATGGGATTGTCGGGGCCATTTATCGTCTTACCGGCCGACGGATCAAATGTACTTTATCCAGGCGGCCCGGCGTTCAATCGCCAATACAGCCTCACACTCAATGAAGTGGATACGCGCTTGAATGCTGCGATTGCCGCCGGACAACTGTATGACATGGCAAATTACGAACCGAATTATTTCTTTGTCAACGGATTAAGTTTTCCGGCTAGTACGATCGATCCTGACACCCACGTCATCATGACCGTAGGCGAACGGATTGCGCTGCGCTTTATCAATGCCGGACTTATTTTTAACCCGATCCACTTTCATGGCTATCACGTCAATGTTGCTAGTCGCAATCGTGTCCCGGAAACGGCGGTCATTAATAAAGATACCGTTTTAGTCAAGCAAGGTGAATGCGTCGATCTCATCCTGCCCGTTACCCAGGCCGGTGAGTATGAGGTGCATAGCCATTATCTGCCCGCGAATACCGCTAATGGCGTTTATTCTAATGGTGCAATCGTCATGTTGTCAGCGGCGTAAGGAGCAGCATTACATGTCCAATAATCCGCCACAAATCGACCATGAAGCGACGGCGCCTTTACTCAAAGCATCGTTAAAAACAACCTGGAAAATACTCAGAATTCATCGCCAAGTTACCCACCTTAGCTTAGGTGGACTGGCCTCATTGGCGCTGACGGCTTGCGGAAGCTCGTCAGATGCAGCGCCCACCGTTACCCTCCCAAATAGTACTGAGTTAAATCCTCGCGATAGTACATCTCAGATGTGTCCGCCGGGCATGTGTGGTACCGCACCGGTGGGCGGAGCACCTGCTCCTGCTCCTGCACCTGCTCCTGCACCTGCTCCTGCACCGAGCGCCACACGAGTCTTCACAATTCTTGGCGTTAACACCGTTGCGGTCGGCGTCAATATGATGGGTACGCAAGTAATGGCCAACGGCGCAAGCGTTCGAGTTTGGTCGTTTAACGGGCCTAATAATGGATTTAACGGCGACCGAGTCACTCCGGCGCCGGTGATTGAAGCGGTCGAAGGCCAAGCCGTTGCGATTACCTTGACCTCGATGATGCCGCACACCATTCATCCGCATGGCCTCGATGTCAATCAGGCCAACGATGGAGTACCAAATACCTCTGGATTCGTCGGCATGGCAATGATGATGGGCAACTTTGGCCGCGTCGCGGGCCTGCCGAGTTTAGGCAACCCGTTTACCTATCGATTCATCGCCCCGCATGCCGGCACCTATATGTATCATTGCCATGTCGATGCGGTATTACATTTTGAAATGGGCATGGTGGGCGCGCTAATCGTGCGTCCTGCCGATGGCAGCGCAACGACGGCGTGGACCAACGGCCCTCGTTTCGACAAAGAATATCTATGGCAACTGCAGACATTTGACAGTACGTGGCACGGCCTTACCGTTAGCGGACCACAAACAGTCCGCTATCGCCCCAACTATTTTATGATTAATGGTCGAGACGGCGCCGCGCTGTCGACTGATCCGACCGTCGCTGTTTCCGCGCCTACGGGCGCAACGGTGCTTCTACGCGTAATTCATATGGCGTATGCACCGGCACTCGTTAGTCTGGGCGGCTTAACATTTAGCGTCATTGCATCCGATGGTCGGCCGTTACCGCAGCCCATACAAGCCACGTCGTATCTCATGACCACGGGTGAACGTTACGATATTTTACTGACAATGCCGGCCGCTGGTGTAAGCACGGCTCGCATTGATTATTACAATATTCGCGGCACCGCCGTAGTGGGCTCCGCGGTCACGACGATCACGGCCGTTTAACATAAAACGCCATGGGGCTGGATAAAAGAGAGGCGACTTAATCGCCTCTCTCATCGTTGGGCAAAACAAGGCTTCACCGTGGCGTTTCCTTACGCCACGCGTAGTCTTTAACTCACACACGTAGTTCAAACTAACCTCTGCCCCGCCTCACATCCTCTGGCTAAGCTGGTCCGGCGTTTAATCAATCAAACAAAGGAAACCCACCATGCTGATTATTATCTGCCTTGGATTCGTAGCACTTATTCATACTTTCCTTCGCTACATCGTTGCCGAACAGCGCGCGGAGCGCTTACTACGACGCAAAAACACTTTTTCGCTAGAGCCTCGACAGCTTGTCGACATCGCTTTGCCCAAGACACGACACAGCCAACCACCAGAATGGCTGCGGCCGCGTGTTCGCTCTTTAACAGATATCGAACAACAATTGCATGACAACGTCGTCACAACAACGCACCTCACCGCAGAAAAAAACAGGCAGGACCAGCTCCGCGAAAAATTGCGACAAATTCGCGACATCCTGAATAAGGCACCGGAGCTTCAGTAGTACGAAGGCACACGCGTCGGGCGGTTCATGTTGCAAGATTTGTTAGGCAATATCTATGCGCCGGCGCGATGCCCTTGGATGAAGTCAGCAAAACTACCAAACTCATTTTCAATGATCGACTTGACGCAGTGCTGACCGGGGCATTTTTGATCATTACGTGGCTCATAGTATTTGAAACAGCACGGGTAAGTTTTGCCGCAGCGAGAGGACGCCTCAAACCACCTTTAGCCGAAGCTCCCTACGTGCAAACGCAATTGACAGAAATATAGGTGAAGAATCCGTGCAGCGCATAGCCAAAAAACTAAAAGCGATATGGAACGGCGTACGTTTCGTCCTCGGCGATGCCGCGTATGATCGGTATTTGGCGCATTGGCATAACGAGCACAACGCTGATGACGGTTGCCCACTTGATCGCAAGACGTTTTTTCAACAGGAGTTAAATAGGAAATGGAATAGCGGTGATATCCAGCGCTGTTGTTAGCCTAACGCGTCAAGCTGAGACCAGACAGCGATGATCAATGCCACCACTGATTGTATGACTTGATTGCAATCTGGTCTGTATATTCATCTGGCACAGCAATGTCACCGCTATCAAATTGATGCACATTCATGCGCGCCATGCCAGGCAAGTAATAGTCTTTGTGCAGTCGCTTTAAAAAATTGCTGTCATCTGCCTCTTGGTGATCCGAAAATACACCGCCATAAAACTTGCCTTTCTCACGATAGATAAAAGGGTTATTGATAAAAAAACTTTTCACGCCGGGAGATTTGTCGCACGGCATTAAGCATAATCCTTTCTTGGTTGCATCGACGATGTTAATGCCCCACTTCTTTTTAAACCGCAAAACACCGTCGCGGAGCATCGGACGCGATGCGCCAAAATGTAATTTCTTGTGGCCATGCTCGATCAAATGAATAATTGAAAAATAATACGAAGCGGCAATGGCGCCAGCTCTAACCAAGTTCGTGTCACCATTTTTCACGCCCAAAGACAAACCTCGTACCCGACCCTTCTCGTACACCAGCATTGTGCCCGACACATGCTCATTACCCTGCTTCACTAAGATCAGTTCGCTATGACTAAGGTTTTTTTTCAAATCGTCATAGGACGTCACGAAAGCACGATCCGCGTAAACCTTAGCGATATAAGGAACATACATGGTGTAGTAGAACTCGTCGAAGCGCTGTTCGTCGGTGGCAACGTCGTAGCTAAAACCGCCTTTTCTAATTGTATCGATATCCGTTTTGACATTTTTACTTTGTTTAAAACGCGCAGCCGATACCGCAAGGTCTACCTCGACGCCAACCCATGTGGGCAAATAAAAACCCTGCGTGCCATACAAGGCATAACGTAGCGCCTGATTAACTTCTGCAACAACCAAATTACATTTTAAAGTACAAGTACCCGACTTCTTTGACCTATCCCAAAGCCACGCCGTGCCGCGGTATTGCTCACGCGGTGGGACGCTGAAGGCGAGATGTGAAATAAAACTCATATTTGCGCGAGATCCAGCAAATACAATGGTCAGTGGTTCTTGCGTCCATTTCTCGCACCCCTCCAAAACCCAAACGTGATCTTTGCATCGCCGAACCGTATGGCGCAAACGCGTAAGTATGGGAGTGTGATCATTAATATAAGTCGCTGCCATACACATAGCCTCCCGTCAATGCTGCTAACAAGCACCTTTTATTCTAGCCGCCCCAATAAACCCAGATTTTCCATTAGCCCTCTACTAGGGCCGTACAAGGCGCTGAATCTGCGCGAGAAAAATTGAAAAACAGCCTGCCCCTGTAGCGTGACTACGCCTCCGGCTATTTTTCAATTTTTCTCGCACCTGTTCAACACCTTGCACCCCCTCGCTACGAGCGATAATAGAAAATATGGGTTAAAATAGATTCCCTAACTTGCTAGGAAAGGCTCACGTGAACCGTAATTCATCCAAAACTTTAGCTTACGCCGTAATAATTTCGCCGTGCTTCTGTCGTGGCCAGGATTAATGGGCTCCAACAGCGTCTCAGGCCAAAGTTTTTTGATGAGTTTTTTAAACAAAATATGATTCGGCTCAGAACGGTATGTTTCTTTTACCCCAAGCATCGTCGACAGCACGCTGCGACAGTTAAAAGGTGTAAAGATGTCCCGCCAAGCCAGATCAAATTCCAGCAGGGTCATCGCAAGCCAATTACCATGACCTTGCTCCCATTCAAACAGATCTAGCAAATGCACACCGTTACGCTCAACAACACCCATTTGCCAAGCCGCAAAATGCTCTAGTGCAAATGAACTGCCGGCCATTTTCTGCAACATCGCCAACTCTGCAGGACCAATATCTTTTTCCTTAACACCCGGCAGTTGCGCCCTGAACGAGCACCTACCTACCTCCGCGCCACTACCCGTTAACGCTACTTTAGTGCGCCTGAAATAGTTCAAAATGGCTTCGACATCCGGCCCATAGTGATCATGTGCAAAGCCAGTATTGTGCTTAAATCGTCGACTAAAATTAGCCGACATGCTTGCAGGCGCAGGTATTATTTGATGCGATAAACCTAAAGACGCCAAGAGCTTTGGAGGCACAACCAAATCATGATGATCTTCACTCATACTGGCTTGTCGCACCGTAATACATGAAATTTTTTCTATAATGGGTCGGCATGCCGCCAACACCATACGACTATCTAAGCCGGCAGTTAATCCTAGAGCCAAATCAAAGCGTCGCGACGCCGCCTCGACCAAGCCACTTAACAACGTAGCGAGTGTATCAACCGCCTCATCCAACCCCAACACCTGAACCTTCTGAGTCGGCCAATATCGTCGTGTCTCTCCTCTTACTAAATCCAAGTAATGATTCGGCAATAGATGTTTTACTTCACGGTAGATCGTTGCCTGAGCCGGCCAACGATATTCCTTATTGGAACGAACCTCATAGGAATCCATAAAACCCAACGCCGCCGGGTCACAATCGAATCTTAGTAGTTCCCCTGCGATACTGGGTTGAGACATTGACCATACCGCGCCTGTCGCCGCTTTGTCGGTATAAAAAACCTGACGCAAACCCAAAGCATCGTGAAATAACCACGCATGCTCATTGAAAATAGCGATCATCACCCAGCGACCGCCAAACTTAGCCGTGCTCTCGGTCAGAGTTTCAATACTGGAAAATCGACACATTAAATCTTTCAAAATTTCAGCGTCGCTGGCAGCGGGATGGTGCGGGTCGAGAATAGAACCAATCACGGTTAGCGAGCGGCTACCTTCTTTGACGCTACTTGAAGACAACTCAGGGCTGAGCGTCAGCTTCAAAGAATGACTTAGCGGAAGTTGGTGCCAGCCACATCGCTCTTGCATAAAAAAGGGCCCAAGCATGAACTGGGCGCAATACTTTGAGGGGGATGTGAATTGAATATCGCCCCGGCTTTCCTTAAGCAAAGCCGGGGCAATGTCATGGAAACGCTGAACGTTAACATTATTCTGCAGCATCTTTCCTCTCCCTGGAAATGACTGTTACAGTAGAAAATGTGTCGTGACGGCGACTTCGAATGGCGCGTACCACCCATCATCACACGCCATTTTAAAATGGGGCTGGCAGTTTCCCACGCTTGTCTGTTTTTGCGGTGTACTAACCAGTACTCCGATAGTTTGAAGCCACTACCGGAATAGGCCAAAAGGATCTCGCCCCTACAGTCTAGCCATAGCAAGCAGGATTTTAAAGCTATTGAGTCTTATTTAATTTCGCATTTCTGTTTGAGGGCACTTAGCAACTGGTCGAATGCATCCGCAAACAATTTTACGCCATCGTTCTGTAACTGTTCGCCGACAACATTTAGATCCAGTCCCAAACGTAGCAAACTGTTCAGCGTTTCTTCGGCATCGGCGACATTGCTAAGCAACCGCGCTTCCCGACGTCCATGATCGCGAAAGGCGTTTGCGGTTTCCACTGGCATCGTGTTAACCGTGTCCGGACCGATTAATTCTTCAACGTACACGACATCCCGAAAAGCAGGATTTTTAGCGCCGGTACTTCCCCACAAAAGACGCTGCGGTCTAGCGCCCTTACTACGCAGGCTTGCGAAAGCATCACCTTCAAAAATTTGTTGATAACGGCGATAAGCAAGCTTGGCATTGGCAATGGCGGCTTTCCCCCGCAACGCTAACGCTTCAGGCGTACCGATAGTGGACAGTGCTTTATCCACTGCCGTATCCACTCGGCTAACAAAAAAAGACGCCACTGAAGCGATCGTTGACGGCTTAGGATGCGACGACAAACCGCGTATAAACGCATTCGCGACCGCCTCGTAATGCTTCATTGAGAACATCAAAGTGATATTCACGTTGACGCCTTCGGCCGTCAGCACCTCGATTGCAGGAATGCCTTCGTTGGTTGCCGGCACCTTAATCATTAAATTAGGCCGCGACACGGCGCGCCAATACTCCAATGCGGTAGTAATAGTGCCGTCAGTGTCGTAAGCCAAATGAGGCGATACTTCCAAACTTACGTAGCCATCAACGCCTTGGGTTTTGTCGTAGACAGGACGCAGGACATCCGCCGCCATCTGAATATCTTCTACCGCAATGTGCTCATATAGCTCATGCTCATTTGCTTGCGGGGACTGCTCGAGAAAGCGATTGATATACTCTTCATAGTCTTTACTACCGGAAATCGACTTCTGAAAAATACTTGGATTGCTGGTTAGTCCAGAGAGGCCATCTTCATCTATTAAACGTTGCAACTCTCCGCTAGTCAGCAAACTGCGGCTGATGAAATCAACCCAAAATGACTGTCGGTACTCACGCAATCCCTTCAGTGGATTCATAATCGGTCCTCCTTGTAAATCAAACATGTGACCGCACTAATTATTATCTAAAATAGCTTATTGGGCTAAAAGCTGCCCTGAGTAAAGACGGCCTATGTTACCTTAGTTCAGGCAAATTTAGTTATGACGCCTACAGGGCTGGAACGCATCACCATGACGATTCCGGTTACCTCTAGCGTGCTAGCCAATTAATTGAATACGAAGATATATTACCGTTTCTTTACTGCTCGCATCACTTCGGATTTGTCCCTATGCTAATTGCGTTCACTTTGCGTAACGGTCGCCTGCAACAGCAAGATATAGCGCAACAGAGCGACTTACCCGCTGATGCGCTATGGGTAGACCTCATTAACCCCACCGAAGAAGAACGCAGTTGGGTTGGAAGTATCTATACGCAATTGCTGCCGCACCGCGAAGAAGTCGGCGAAATTGAGGCCAGCGCGCGCTGTTATGATGATGAGAGCGGACTCAATATCTACTCCTACTTCTTGCAAGATTTCCCAACCGGCCCACACAATATTACCGTCGCTTTCCTCGTCAACGGCGGCAGACTCTTTACTCTGCATGACGAAGATGTAGGTGCATTTCGCACGCGCACAAAAAAAGCCCCTGGGGACAAACTGGGACGCAACCAGTATCTTGCTGGAGTTGTTTGAGTTAAAAATAGAACGACTTGCCGATGTCCTTGAACACCTCTACGCCGAACTCGACGCATTGAGCCAAGACGTATTGGTGCACGAAGAAAAAAATATGCGCAAAGTGCTGTCAGTGCTAGCGCGACGTGAAGACGTGAAGACGTGAAGACGTCAATGGCAAGGTTGGATTGAGCTTGATGGACAAGCAACGCGTCTTGGCATTTCTATTGCGCAGTCGCACCCTGTCGAGCGAAGGAACCGCGCAGCTTCGGGAAATTTTGCGCGACATCCAATCTTTGCTCACTCACTCGAGCTTCTTATTTGAGAAAGAAGACTTTCTTATGGATGCAGCTCGTGGTTTCATCAATATTGAACCCAGATTTTCCATTAGCACTCTACTGCGGCCGCACAATGCACTGAATCTGCGCGAGAAAAGAAGAAAATCAGTCTGTCACCGTAGAGTGACTACGCCTCCGACTGTTTTTCATCTTTTCTCGCCCATCTTCAGCACCTTGCACGCCCTCGCTACGAGGCTAATGGAAAATCCGGGTTAAACGCAAAGGTTGGCTGTAAGCGAAACTAGCTTAGAGCCTGTTCAAGATCTCCGTGAAGGGATGCAGTGCAAGG
>JANPPH010000329.1:0-4482 GCA_031428395.1 Gammaproteobacteria bacterium | reverse complement strand
CCGGTTCTTTTAAAGATCGTGGCATGACCATGGCGGTCACGAAAGCGGTGGAAGAAGGCAGCCGAGCCATCATTTGCGCCTCCACCGGTAACACCTCTGCCTCCGCCGCCGCTTACGCTGCGCGCGCGGGAATAAGAGCATTTGTGCTTATTCCGGATGGCAAAATTGCATTGGGAAAACTTGCTCAAGCCATCATGCATGGCGCGATAGTCATCCAGATCAAGGGTAATTTTGACGCTGGCATGGAACTTGTAAAACAGGTTGGCGGCGAAGCACCTGTCACCATTGTCAATTCGATCAATCCATTTCGGCTACAGGGCCAAAAGACCGCTGCGTTTGAAATTATTGAAGAATTGGAATGCGCCCCTGATTTCCATTGCTTGCCGGTCGGCAACGCGGGCAATATCACCGCCCACTGGATGGGCTATACCGAATACCAACAGCATGGTATTGCGAATAACCGACCGCGGATGGTGGGTTATCAGGCAGCGGGATCTGCACCGTTTATGCGTGGCGGCCCCGTAGAAAACCCGGACACACTCGCCACCGCGATTCGCATTGGCAACCCACAAAGTTGGGACAAGGCTTGGAAGGCACAGCAGGAATCTAACGGTTGGTTTGATGAATGTACCGATGCTGACATTCTTGCGGCACAAAAATTATTGGCCGAGACCGAAGGCGTATTCTGCGAGCCAGCCTCGGCAACCTCGCTGGCAGGCGCGATGCGTGATATTAAGCAAGGCAAAATTCCTGAGGGGAGCAAAATTGTTTGTACCTTGACGGGGCACGGATTGAAAGACCCCGATATTGTCATTCAACAGCATAAGGCATCGATTATCACCACTGAAGCGAAGCTTGACGAAGTGAAAAGAGCGATTTTGGATAATATGAATTTTTAGGTTGATTGCGTAATTAAAAGATTCTTTCCCACGGCGTAGTCAATGCGTCGGACAAACGGCGACTGCTTCGTGAAGTACTACGTTACTGACCTTATTAAATTTCGCTTAAATTGGGTCTAGAATAGGCCGATTCTTATAAGAACAAACGGGGGTTTTATGTCGTGGGCTGCGCTTCGTTTTACAGCGCTGGTTCTACTCTTTTTCGGTCTCATCGCTTGCGGCGGTGGCCGAAAAAACGAGGCCGTTGGTTCAAACCCTAGCGCTACTACAGGCACATCGATCGTCGGCACGGTAGTGGTGCCTCAGCTTAACGCCTCCTCTACAACCGGTTCTGGCAATACCGACACCAATACGGGTGCGGCGCGCAACATGCATACGGGATGCATGAGTGTTCCCACCGGCTACCGGCCACTTGCGGAAGCTACCCTTAATTTCCTTGATGCAGCGAATAACCCCGTCGGTCCAAGCTGGCAAATCGGCGAGTGCGGAGCCATATCGCGGATACCCTCTGAAAGCGCTGTCGCGTTGAAAATTACCGCAACTGGCTATCAAGAGCTCATTACCCAACTTACCCCCTTTCAAGGCGCACACGGCGCTATGAGCGTGGTCTCTATGTTGCCTGAGTCAGCTAGCTACGAGATTGGTCTTTTGCAACGTTTGGACAACGAGCATCTCGGCTTTACAGTGATCGACAGCAAATCGCGCCAGCCGGTGCTCGGCATTGCTACCGCAGCCTTGAGCGTGAAAGTGAATGACAATGCGCCAGCATCGGTGCATGCGAGTGAGGGCAGTGCGTTTGAACAGGCATCGATTGTCTTCGTGTTAGATGCCAGCGGCTCAATGGTTCAAGCCGCGATAGCCAATGCCGAACCGAGTAAATATCAGACCGTGGCTACTGGCGTGCATGCATTCCTTGATCAGAAAAAGGGTGCTGATGAAGTCGCTATGGTCATTTTTTCCGATACCGTGAATTTTATCGATCAGACTTCGCTGAACACTCTTTTCAGTTTGAAGGATAAAGACGGGATCCCCTATACGCATACTTTTCCCGCAGACGGGTTTATCACCGCCTCCAAACCGATGCGTTTTGTTGCTGATGCTTACAATAAGCATTCTGCATATTATAGCTTTAGCGCAACGCCCACCGCATTGCATAAGGACAGTCCACCGGCGACGGTTGCCAGCTATCCATTTGGCAACACTAGTGCATTTTATGATGCGATTGATGCAGCGTTGGGGTCGCTTGCCGCACGAGTAACAAAGCGAAAATGGATAATTACACTAAATGATGACCAGAATGATCATGGTGCCAATACAGTAGAGCAAATTATTAGCAAGGCGAAGCAACAAAAGACAGCGGTTTTTACCTTGGGATTGAGGAACGACGCGGATACCGGTCAGCTAAATGCGCAATTAAAAGAAATTGCCGAACGGACAGGCGGAACATTCTATCCTGCGACTGGAAACACTATTGCCAGCGCGCTTGCGGATATTCAAATTGCTCTGCGGCACCAAATTGTGGTGCGGGCAGTGGCGCCATTGGATTTAGCTCCTGCTAAGTTATCCCTCACTGTTCGTGGCGTGACCTTAGAGAAAACCTTCTAGCGGGAGGAGCGATTAGGGGGATAATGCGCTGAATTCCCAGTGAGGCGGGGAACTCAGCGCATTTAAGAACTATGGAACCATCATCTTGTCGTCGTGCCCCTGTCCAGCTTCGAATGCGCTAAACTCACTCGGCGTTAATTTGCCGTCCGCATTCGCGTCAGCGCGATCGAAATTCGTTCGCAGATTCTGCGCAGTTTTTGCTTCGTCTTTGGAGATAAAGCCATCGGCATTGGCATCCAGCGTAGCAAAATCGCCGCGAGGCGATTGTTGCGCGACGGATCCGCCACTAGTTGGCGTCCACTGGTAACCATAATAACTGTACACCTGCTGATTCACTTTCGCATCGGCAAAGTTGGGGCGACTTTTGCGATCGAAACTCGGCGCGTTAGCTAACCGATCCTCTGTGATGTTTAGTACATATTTGTCGTTATTCGCCGAAGCCTGCAACGCCTGCCAAGGGATCGCATAACGCTTTTCTCCCATATTCAAAAAGCCCCCGCGCGATAAAATTCCATACCGCACCTGGCCTGTTGAATCGATCACCAAATGTTCAATTTCTCCGAGTTTTTCGCCATTGTTGCCTACAACTTTCTTGTTTAACAACTGATCAGTATCTAATAAGCCACCTTTATTTTCGACGGTACCACCTGGTGTGATTACAGCGGTGGCCTTGGAAATGTCGGTCTGTCCCGGCTGTTGGGCCATTTGTGCAATTGAAGTCGCACTCCAACTCATCAGTAGCACAGCAGCGGCGCAAGCCGTGGCGCTAAATTTTTCTACATCCATGTGTTCGCCTCCTCGTTCGTGATGAATTGTGTCAACATGAAGAATTTATAAGCTGCAGTCCGTAGTATTAGGTTCTTAAAAAACTAAACACCTGTCACAAGAAGTGTAGGACGCGGCAGTCGCTTATTCAACCTAAGTGGTTGACGTTGAACAAGCAAGACAACTGGTTTACGCAGAGGGATGTTTGCTGGATTGGGAGGTGGTGTCTTGTAAGTAGCGAGAGAGAGCGGCTAAAACAATGGGTGTGGCAAACTTATTGATTAGACGGTAGGCAAGAGAACTTCTGTCGCTGTAAGGTTGGTGTTGAGTCTGGTAAGTTGATCCGACTAACTGTGTTCGAGGATAGTTTTTCCCAAGCCAAAACCCGGCAAAAAAACCGATCGCCAAGGTGCTAGGTCGTGAGGCAATTTTTCCAAGTGATTGCTCGGCTGTAAAAGCGAGGCCATGAATATTTTGTTTATCTGCGGCGACTCGCTTCAGGGCGAGGCGGAGCGCTTTAGCTAGAGCTGTCATGGTTTGCTATTAGCCCAAGAGCTTTGCGTGTTGCGCTAAAATAAAAGCGACGACTCAAACGCAAAATGGCGAAGATAGCAATTAATGCGCCAGCGAGATTGGCTGTTGCAAAGCCGAGTAGCGTATACACTGAATCGTAACCCATACTGACTAACCAGTTATAGGCTGCCGCATTTAACATCAGCCAGCACGCGGTGGCTAAGAATGCGCTGACTTGCGCAAGAACAACGATTGCCGTAATAGTTAGGCTGATTAACCGAGTTTCTATTGCGGCAACCGCTACGATATCCGCAACCAATTGGCGAATATGCTGAAACGTAGCCACCGCGAGATCTTTCAGTGGCAGCGGTTGTTGCGCTTCAACTGATTTATCCTGCTGTTCTGAAGTTTGCACGAAAAATATCGACGTTGCGGGTGCGTGCCGTTTAACGCTTTACTACTGAAGCAAGGATAAAGCCTGCCGCAACCGCGATGCCGAGTGAGGCAAACGGATGTGCATTGACATACTTCTTCACGTCATCGGCTAATTCATGTGAGCTTTGACTGGCCTGTTGACCTGACTTGCGAATCTGTTCTTCCGCCCATGCGCCTTTTTCAGCCGCTTTGTCGACGGCACTATGCAAAACATCTGCAGCTTTTTCCGTTGCTGGGTGTTGCACTGCATTCATAATCTTTCTCC
>JANPPH010000328.1:0-6447 GCA_031428395.1 Gammaproteobacteria bacterium | reverse complement strand
GCCTGCTCGTTACTACGCCACGCGATAAAGGTGCGTTGATCCAAGTGCGGGACGGCGACGATATTGCAGTGCGGTACATGGATGGCGAGCATGTGGCGGGATTTAAAACTGCGGTGATGCGCATTTGTCGCGATCCATTTCCTTACCTGCATTTGTACTACCCCAACACCATCGAAAAGGTTCGCGTCCGCAACGCCGAGCGCGTGGCGACCGAGATGGCGGTGACGGTCAAGGAAGAATCGGCTGACGGTAAAATACTCGATCAGGCGACGATGAAAGATCTGAGTATTTCAGGTGCGCGATTATTTAGCGCTTGTGCATTGGGATCGATAGGGACGCGACTCGCTATAGAAACCAATATCACTTTTGCCGGTCTGACAGAAAGCCTGGTATTCATCGCAATAATCCGCAATGTATCGGAGCCGGGTGATGTAACGAAAATTTTTCAGTATGGCGTAGAGTTTGCCGAGCTTAGCCAGCAGGCTATTATCTTTATGCAGGGCTATATCTTTGAATGCATGATCAATAGCCGCAAACGGTGAAGCGAATCACCGTTGCGGCGTGATCACCATTTGAGTCTTACGATGGCCGTCGCACTTCGCGAAACGCTCCTGCGATCTCAAAAGCATCGTCATAAACACTCACGCGCACCACTTCAATCAACACGTTCAACGGTGGACTAATGTTAATCACCGGCGTGATATTAACTTCCAGCAATGTCCCCGCCGAAAGGTGCTCTTCAGTGATAAATAAAATGCCATTTCCGCTGACATTTTTACCTATCCCTTGCCCTTGAGTAGGGTCGTTGGGCGTTTGATAGGTCACCTGGCAATTATCTAGGGGGACACGCGGGAAATTGCGTTTTTCCTCTCGGGTGATGAGCATAGAGAATTGCTTCCTTCAAAGGGGGCGGATTACATGGCCGTATGATAAAGTAAAGTGAGGCTTATGCAAAAGGGGCCATTCTAGCCTTGTTGCAAAACAACTGCATAAGGCTCTTCATTCCGTATGCGTCAAGCGTAACAGATCTGAACTTTTCTGGCTGAGTCCGTCGACCTTAGGAGATGACATGCAAATAGGCATTCCGCGCGAGATTAAGACGCTCGAAGGCAGAGTCGCATTGGTGCCAGCCGCAGCCGCTGAATTGGTAGCAAGCGGTCATAAGGTATTTATCGAAACTACGGCCGGCAACATCAGCGGACATAGTGACGATGACTACCGCGCTATCGGCGTCGAAGTCGTGCCAGATGCCGCCAGCCTCTACCACGAGGCGCAGCTGATCGTTAAGGTGAAAGAGCCGCAAGAGTCTGAAGTACGTTTGATGCGCAAGGATCAAACACTATTCTCCTACCTGCATTTAGCGGCAGAGCCTAGCCTGCTAAAGCACTTGCAAGATGTCGGCCTTACTGCCATTGCTTTTGAGACGGTGGAGGAAGCGGGTGGACGTTTGCCATTGCTTGCGCCGATGAGCGACATTGCAGGCCGCATCGCAGTGCAAGTGGGTACGCATTTATTGCATCGACCTCAAGGCGGCAAGGGAATCTTGCTCGGAGGTCTGCCTGCGACGGAGCGTGGACGTGTGGTCATTCTCGGCGGTGGCGTGGCGGGCGGTAATTCCGCTGTGATGGCTGCGGCGATAGGCGCAGAGGTCGTTGTTTTTGATCGCAGTCGCGACAAGCTCGCTGCTATGCGCCAGCTAGGCAACAATGTTACGGGCTTGTACCCGTATGCTGATGCCATCCGCCGTGAAGTTATTCGCGCTGATCTTGTCATTGGTGCTGTGTTGCTTATTGGCGAGCGCGCGCCGCATTTGGTGGATGCCCAAACCGTTCGGCAAATGGAGAAGGGCAGCGTGATTATTGATATTTCCATCGACCAAGGTGGTTGTATTGAAACGATTCGACCGACCACCTACGCCAACCCTACTTATGATTGGGAAGGCATTGTCCATTTCGGTGTCACAAACATGCCCGGTGCCGTACCTAAAACTGCCTCACAGGCACTATCGGCTTCGCTGTTACCTTATGTGTTAGCCTTGGCCGAACCGGACTGGGAGCAAAATCCAGCGTTGCGCGCGGGCGTTAACGTGCGAGCGGGAAAGGTCATCCACCCCGGATTGCTAAAAAGCGTGTCAGCGTCTTAATGCCACCCGCTTGATCCCTCGCCGTCCTTTGACTCAGGGCGCTATTCAACTGCGCGGATAGGGTTTTAGCGCGTCTACCCAGACGAAATAAAAATTTATCCGCGCTACGTTATTCATTCCCCTATCAATTTCAATCGGCAAGAATTTTGCATAGCATAAACGCTAGGCTGTCTCTGCATTAACGGCTAAAATAGCCAATCGTGGCGAGTTTTTAATCAAAAAGGGATGGTCAGTTGGCGCAAGCAACACGCAAAAAATTCGATTCCACGCCGTTGACAAGCCAAATCACCCGCGGCATCCGCGAAAGCGTTTTATTCGTTTGCGCTGCGATTGCAATCTATCTGCTGGTGGCGCTCCTATCCTACGATCAATCCGATCCAGGCTGGTCGCATACTGGCGGCAACTTGCACGCCAATAATGTTGGCGGCGTGGCGGGGGCGTGGTTCGCAGACATCTTCTTATACTTATTTGGCTATCTGGCGTATTTGTTTCCGGTAATGGTTGGATATGCCGGATGGTTGATTTTCCGCGCGCGGGACGATGAGGGCGAGCGTTATAGTCCGTTGCAATTGGCTTTGCGTGGCGCTGGCTTTGTGTTAACGATGGCAGCGGGTACGGGTCTGGCCAACATGCATTTTGCCGACCCAAATTCGCTCTTCCCGTTAGGTACAGGTGGCATTTTGGGCGATGTGACGGGCGATGGCTTGGTCACTTTTTTCAACTTCGTCGGTACTACACTGTTCCTTGTCGCCTTGTTCTTAACAGGGGTCACGCTCTTCACTGGCCTATCGTGGCTACGCCTGATGGATACCACCGGCAGATTCACCTTTAACGGTTTAGCCTTGCTTTATGGTGCTTGGCTTGAGTTGCGTGAGCGTTTCACCCGCAAGCCAGTTGAGCAAGTCGCGCCCAAGCCCGTCAAAGCGAAAGAAATAAAACGTCAGGCGCCTCGTTTAGAGCCTGTCATCGACGACATGGATCCGATCGACGAAGCGCCTCCGCTGCGGTCGACGCTTAAGGTACTTCCGCCAAAAGCGCGCCAAATGCCCTTATTTGAAGAATCACTCAGCGCGGGTTTGCCGCCTCTATCGTTGCTCGATGAGGCGGTAGTGTCTTCAACTAGCGTTTCACGCGATGCCCTCGAGGCGATGTCGCGCCGCGTCGAAAGTACCTTGGCCGATTTTGGTATCGAAGTCCAAGTTGTTTCGGTCGAGCCTGGGCCTGTGATTGCGCGCTATGAAATGAAGCCCGCGCCAGGAATCAAAGTTAGCCAAATTACGAGCCTTGCGAAAGATCTTGCGCGGGCCTTGTCAGTGATAAGTGTACGTGTTGTCGAAGTAATACCCGGCAAACCATTTATCGGTCTGGAAATTCCGAACCAGCATCGCGAGATCGTGCGTTTACGCGAAATTTTAAAGCAAAAAGACCCGATGTCGACATCGCCGCTCAATCTTGCGCTCGGTAAAGATATCAGCGGCCATCCGATGAGCGTTGATTTGGCGCGTATGCCGCATTTGCTGGTTGCGGGTACGACGGGTTCGGGTAAATCGGTGGCCATCAACGCCATGATCCTGAGCATTCTATATAATGCCTCGCCCAAAGATGTGCGGATGATCATGATCGATCCGAAAATGCTCGAACTTTCGGTCTATGAGGGCATTCCGCATTTGCTTGCACCCGTCGTCACCGACATGAAGGAGGCGGCCAATGCGTTGCGCTGGTGTGTGGCCGAGATGGATAAGCGCTATCGTCTTATGTCATCGTTGGGCGTGCGTAACATTGCCGGTTATAACCGCAAAGTCGAAGACGCGATTAAAAACGGCAAACCCTTGCTCGATCCTCTCGCCAAGCCTGTTGGCGAAGATGAAGAACTACCAACGTTAACGCCGCTACCTTACATCGTTGTTGTGGTCGATGAGTTGGCCGACATGATGATGGTCGTAGGCAAAAAAGTCGAAGAGCTGATTGCGCGTTTGGCGCAAAAAGCGCGCGCTTCCGGTATCCATCTTCTATTGGCAACGCAGCGGCCGTCTGTCGATGTCCTCACAGGCTTAATTAAGGCCAACATTCCAACGCGTATTTCTTTCCAAGTGTCGTCGAAAATTGATTCGCGCACGATCTTAGATCAAATGGGCGCGGAACAGTTATTAGGGCATGGCGATATGTTGTATCTCGCGCCCGGCACAGGCGTTCCGATACGCGTCCACGGTGCGTTTGTTGCCGATCATGAAGTGCATAGGGTGGTAGAGAATTTAAGAGGCTTTGGCGCGCCCCAGTACATTGATGAAGTATTGCAGGGAGAGTCTGCCGCAGGGGGCGATTACCTGGGTGAGGGTGTTGACGGCGAAGCGGACGAGCTTTATGACAAAGCCGTTCGCATTGTTACCGAAACGCGCCGTCCTTCCATTTCAAGCGTCCAACGTCGTTTGAAAATCGGCTATAACCGCGCCGCACGCATGATCGAGCAAATGGAGCGAGCGGGCGTGGTCGGTCCATTGCAGTCCAATGGAAACCGCGAAGTATTAGCCCCACCGCCGCCACAAGATTAGAGGACCTCATGTTTAAGCCTATGCGAATCAGCTTGATTTTAGCTTTTATATTGTTGCTGCCTTTTCACCTTGGTCATGCTGGCAGCACCCCATTGCAACTGTTTTTCACTCAAGTAAAAAGCCTGAGCGCTGATTTCGAGCAAACCCTGACCGACGCGCGTGGCAAAGTGCTTCAACAATCAAGCGGTAAATTTTTGTTGCAACGCCCTGGTCGTTTTCGCTGGGATTATCAAGCGCCCTATAAACAGCTTATTGTCGCTAACGGTCAAAAAATCTGGATCTACGATCCCGACCTTGAGCAGGTGACCGTGAAGCCGCAAGCGACAGCCCTCGGCAGCGCCCCTGCCGAATTGCTCAGCAGTGGCGAATCCCTTGCCGCCAATTTCACGGTTTCCGAACTTGGCAAGGAAGACGGCCTGGATTGGTATGAGCTCAAACCAAAGGATGCGGAAACCGGTTTTGATTCAGTTCGGCTGAGTTTTCGCGGCCGCGATTTGGAGATGATGAAATTGTCGGATGCGCTGGGGCAATTTACGCTGTTGCGGTTTAGTAATATTCAACACAATCCCAAAATAAGCGCCGAGCAATTTACCTTTACGCCGCCACCTGGTGTCGATATTGTCGAAGACGCGCCCAAGAAATAGCTCGGCAATTTTTAGTTTGTTCAGGTGACCCGATAATGGACACGGGAATTTGAATTTTTAGAGGTGCCCTAATGCCCAACCCCGGCCAGCCTCTCGCTGATCGTATGCGCCCCAGCCGCCTCGACGAAGTCGCTGGCCAGACGCATTTGCTTGGAGCGGGGAAACCATTGCGCCTTGCCTTAGAATCTGGGCATCTGCATTCGATGATTTTTTGGGGCCCACCGGGTACCGGCAAAACCACGTTGGCGCGCATGATTGCCAATCAAACCCAGGCGCAATTCATCGCGTTATCCGCTGTGATGGCAGGCATCAAAGATATTCGCGAAGCCGTCGATAAAGCACGCACGCATCGCGCGAACGGCAAACCCACAATACTCTTTATCGATGAAGTACATCGCTTCAACAAGGCACAACAAGATGCCTTTTTGCCTTACGTAGAAGATGGCACCGTCACCTTCATAGGCGCAACCACAGAAAACCCCTCATTTGAACTCAACAACGCACTGTTATCGCGGTCGCGGGTGTACGTTCTAAAGAGTCTGCAAGCGGTTGACATATTGTCGATAATTGATCGGGCATTGAAAGACACGGAACGCGGTTTAGGTTCACGGCTTTTGGATATCGGTCCAGCACAGCGCGGCGCAATTGCGCAAGCGGCCGATGGCGATGCGCGTCGCGGACTAAATTTATTAGAAATCGCCGCAGATTTGGCAGAGCCACACGACGGCCGTGAAGTCATTGCGGAACAGACCTTAAACGAAGTGCTAAATGGCGGTGTGCGCCGCTTTGATAAAGGCGGCGAAATTTTTTATGACCAAATTTCAGCACTGCACAAATGCGTTCGTGGCTCGGCGCCGGATGCGGCGCTGTATTGGTTTGCGCGCATGCTCGATGGTGGCTGCGATCCACTTTATATTGCGCGCCGCGTAGTGCGTATGGCGAGCGAAGATGTCGGCATCGCTGACCCGCGTGCGCTGCCCTTGGCGCTCGACGCCTGGGATACGCTGGAGCGGTTGGGTAGTCCAGAGGGGGAGCTTACGCTCGCGCAAGTGATTGTCTACCTCGCGTGTGCGCCCAAGAGCAATGCCGTGTATGCCGCGTTCAACACCGC
>JANPPH010000327.1:0-3555 GCA_031428395.1 Gammaproteobacteria bacterium | reverse complement strand
GCGTCGATTGCGGCCGCGTGAAGTGGTCACCGAATATGAAAAGACCTTATTTGACGAGCTGGATTTGATGCGCGAAGCTGCCAATGCATCACAGTTACGCCGTAACTTCAGTGGCTCGGAGATGCTGTATATACCCGAAGTTTATTGGCAACATTGCCGTCGCGAAGTGATGGTAATGGAGCGAATTTCGGGGACGCCCATAAGTGATGTTGAGGCGCTACAGCAGCAGGGCGTAGATCTAAAAAAATTGTCGGAACGCGGCGTGGAAATTTTTTTCACTCAAGTATTTCGCGATAATTTCTTTCACGCCGATATGCACCCCGGGAACATTTTTGTCTCGCCCGAGGGGAAATATATTGCGGTGGATTTTGGCATTATGGGCACGTTGAGTCCTTCGGATCAGCGCTATCTCGCGGAAAATTTTCTGGCCTTTTTCAACCGCGATTACCGTAAAGTTGCCGAGCTGCACGTCCAATCGGCATGGGTGCCCCGCGGTACGCGGATTGATGAATTCGAGTCGGCAATTCGCAGTGTTTGCGAACCGATTTTTGAGCGACCACTAAAGGACATCTCGTTTGGTCATCTATTGCTACGCCTGTTTCAGACTGCACGGCGCTTCAACATGGAAGTCCAACCCCAGTTAGTGTTGCTGCAAAAGACCCTACTGAATATAGAAGGTCTTGGTCGGCAGCTTCATCCCACCCTAGATTTATGGCAAACAGCAAAACCATTTTTAGAACGATGGATGAGAGAGCAGCTAGGGGTGGGGGCGTTGTTGCGGCAGATAAAAGCCAATGCCCCTTTTTGGGCAGAAATAGCGCCGCAGTTTCCGAAACTCGTTGCCGATATTTTGCAGCAAGTTCACGCCGGAGAGTTGCAAATAAAGTGGCGAGCGCCCGAGCTGAAACAAATCACCCAAGATATTAGGCGCGCCCAACAACGAATGTTTGGCGCCATCGTCGGCGGCGCATTAATCGTTAGCGCCGCAGTGATTGTGGGCCTAGACGGTTATTCGCCACATATGTGGGGCAATGCCCCTGCATCTGCATGGATCCTAGCCGGGTTGGGCACGCTTATAGTGTTATTCTCATGGCCGGATGATAGTTCGTCTTAAATTGCGCTCGCCGAGGTGTGGTTACGCCCTTGGTCGTTGCAGAGCCAACTCCACTTCATCGCGCTTGGCTTTGCCCACAAGAATGTCGATGAGTACCAGCGCGAAATCCATTGCAGTGCCGGGTCCTTTTGAGGTGATGATATTGCCATCGCGCTCAATGCTATTTCCCGTTAAGGCGATGTCGGGGAAGCTAAATTGATTGATGGCGCCAGGAAAACAAGTGGCGCGTTTGCCTTTCAGCACCCCTGCTTGTGCTAATACTTTAGGGGCTGCACAAATCGCTGCAACATATGTATCCGCTTTTGCCGCCAGGATTTGCACTAATTTTTGAATGCGTAAGTCTGCGTTGAGATTGTCCGACCCCGGTTGACCTCCAGGCAGGACGATCATGTCATAGGATTTTTCCAACGCAGCATCTAAATCCAGATCAGGCACCAGTACAGTGCCACGACTTGCCTTTACCGGTCGATCATCCAAACCCGCGGTGACTACTTGAATCCCTGCCCGTCGCAGCAAATCAATTACTGTTACGGCTTCTAATTCTTCGCAGCCTTGCGCGAGGGGTACTAACACATTTCTCATAAGAGCTTCCGTTGTATAAGCCCGGTACATATTACATCGTTTAGAGTGCAAAATTATTGACGCAGCAACAAAAAACTGGCGCGTCTAATGTGTGTGCGACGCCAAAAAATTGCGCTTAACGCTAGTGATAAATCGTCCGTTTTAACGAAACGATGCTCATGATGTTACTCATTAAGCTTAAGCCGCTTATTTTTTAGAACAATCGGGGCAAAAAAGGACGAAAAAAAAGGGGGTGCTTTTACGCACCCCCGTTTAAGTGGGAGGTTTGGAGATTACAATATGCTTGGGGAAGCACACACCTTTAACAAAGCAGAAACTGTGCCATGTTACTTGCGCCTATTAACCAGCGCTAAGCCCTTCAGTAAATTTAGCGCCTCGTACAATTGATAGTCGGTTTTCGCTAGGTTTTCTTTGCCGCCTACAGGCAAGGTTTCCGTCGGAGGCGGATTGGAACCTGGTGTGTTGTCAGCGGGCTTCGCTTCCAAAGGCTTGCCATCAGTTGATTTCGTCCGAGTGCCGTTTTGCAAATGACCGGTAAGATCAGCTTCTTTGATCCGTCCGATAGTCGCAGTTTCGTCCGCAGAAGCGACAGTCAAGTTTTGCAACTCGAGATCGGGGGTGATGCCTTCGGCTTGAATTGAGCGACCCGATGGGGTGTAGTAGCGTGCTGTGGTGAGCTTTAAAGCCGCGCCGTTACGCATCGGCAATATCGTTTGCACTGAGCCTTTGCCGAACGTTTTTTCACCCATAATGATCGCGCGTTTGTGATCTTGCAGTGCGCCGGCAACAATCTCCGACGCGGAAGCCGAACCACTATTAACTAACACAATCAAGGGCGCACCTTTTAGTAAATCCTCCGGTGTGGCTTTGAAGGACATTTTTGAATCTTTGATCCGGCCTTCCGTATAGACTACCAAGCCTTCTTCTAAAAACGCATCAGAAACCGAAACGGCTGCACTTAAAACTCCGCCTGGATTATTGCGCAAATCGAGAATCAGGCCTTTTAATTCGCCATTCTCTTTCTTTAGCCTGCTGATTGCATCGGCTAAATTCTCGCCAGTATGATTTTGGAACTGAGAAATGCGAACATAGCCGTAACCCTTATCCAGCGATTTTTCTTTAACGCTTTTAACTTTAATTACGGCACGCGTCACAACGATTCGTAATGGTTTGTCTTGGCCTTCGCGTACCACAGTGAGCGT
Organism: Gammaproteobacteria bacterium; assembly: GCA_031428395.1. Classification (GTDB taxonomy): domain Bacteria; phylum Pseudomonadota; class Gammaproteobacteria; order JAADHS01; family JAADHS01; genus JANPPH01. The sequence goes on along the minus strand of JANPPH010000327.1, from coordinate 657 downwards.
TACGTTAGTGCCCGGTTTGCCGCGCATTAAATTTACCGCTTCCGTAAGCCCCATGCCTTTTACCGCAGTTTCTTCAATGCGAATGATCAAATCGCCCGCTTTAATTCCGGCGCGCTGCGCTGGCGTGTCGTCAATCGGTGCGATGACTTTTACAAAACCGTCTTCCATGCCAATTTCAATACCTAGGCCACCAAATTCTCCCGTGGTACCCACTTGCAGTTCTCTGAATGCATCGGCATCCAAGTAGGCAGAATGGGGATCGAGTCCCGATAGCATGCCACGCACTGCATTTTCCAACAGCGTATTGTCGCCGACGGGTTCTACATAATCGGTTTTGATTTTCTCAAAGACTTCGGTAAAGGTGCGCAACTCTTGAAGTGGCAACGGGCTTGGAGGTACATCCTTCTCAGCAAAAACACCTTGGCCAATACTCAACGATACACCCAATACTAAACCAGTAGTCAGTATCATCACACTACGAAACGAGAGCTGCATTTAAATGGACTCCATTAGCCGGGCCACAAGAAAGAAAAAATCCCCAAAAATAGACTAGCCCAAAAACGTCCGCTTGTGTGTTCGGACGAATTTGCGCAACCTCTCAACCCAGACTTTCCATTAGCGCTCTACTGCGGCCGCACAACGCACTGAATCTGCGCC
>JANPPH010000326.1:0-3009 GCA_031428395.1 Gammaproteobacteria bacterium | reverse complement strand
ACTGACAATTTCGCTGATGGAGAAGCCACGTTCGGTCATTGCGACAAACACTTCCGATACCGGCAGCGCACCCACCGCCGCAGGCAAGCCATGGCCGGTGAAATCGCATAGCATTATGTGCAATCCGCCTGCGGGCTTACGTGCGCAAAGCAACAAATCACCGTTGAACATGGACATTGGTAATGACAAGATGCGCACATAAGGCAAGGCCATACTGCCTTTGGCCATGACATTGTGAAAAATACGGCTGGCAAATTCTAGCTCGTGAGAGATGTTGGCTTGATAACGTTCGAGCTCTTCTTTTTGTTGATTTAGTGTTGCGTATAAGATTCGAATACGTTCCATGGCGCTGATTTTGGCGCGCAAAATAATTCTATTGTAGGGTTTAGTGAGGAAATCATCGCCACCGCTTGCGACACATTTGCTCAGCGCTTCTTCGTCAGTAACAACAGTTAGAAAAATAATTGGAATAAAGCGCTCGCGACTTAAGGCTTTGATATGACGTGCCGCCTCATAGCCGTTCATGACTGGCATCATGATGTCCATCAGAACAATGTCGGGGCGTTCGCGGATAAAAACATCAATGGCTATTAGGCCATTATCCGCAGTAAAGACTTGGTAGCCTTCTTTTTGCAGGATAGCTCTTAAAAGTCGAATGTTAACGGAATCATCGTCGACAATGAGCGCCTTTTTTTGAGCATTCGTCGCGCCACTCATCGATAAAAACCTACGTCTTCTATATTTGAGGAGTATCTGCTTAACTTTAGTACACAGGCCTTTATTTCACTGCACCCAAAAGCGTAAGCTAGTTAGCTATTTTTGAATTTTGAATAATTTGCCGAAATTTGCGATATCGAGAATTTCGCGAATGACCGGGCTACAATGGGCGATAAGTACATCGGCCCTATCGCCACCAGCATGCTCGCGTAACAGCAACAACATACCTAAGGCAGAACTATCCATGTGTTCGGCATCTTTCAAATCGATAATGTACTTTGGGTTTTGTATCTTTGTATCCGCTTTTTCATAAGCGCTGCGGAATTCACGATGCACACCAAAATCGAACCTGCCACTAATGGCGATCACGACGGTGGCACCGTCATCTATTACTTGCGACATCAGCGACATTGATTTTCTCCTATAATGCAGTTTGCATTGTTTTCGACCCCTCTTCCCAGCGCATAATCCTACGCTAACGACAGATCGCCAAGACCAATATACTAGTATGATACGCGCGATTTTCCGACTTCGGGAAGCTTCATATGAGCTTAATTGTCGTATACAGCTAAACTTGCGACCTGGAATCGAATATTTCCAGGGTAATCACGTGATTTTTTCTAAACCTAGGGTTTTTTCTCAGTGGGGCGCAAAGCCCATTCATCGGCATCCTTTTGCTCGCGCGCTGATTCTGCGGAAATCTCATGGCCACGATAACGCTCGATGGCCTTGTCCAGTGCAGCGGTTTTTGCATGGATAGTTTCCCAATGGCGTTTATACGTATTGAATTCTTGCTCAGCCGCCTTGACTAATTTCTGCTGCTGCACAATTGCATAATTCAGCTTGGCGATGAAACGCAGAAAATCCTTAAGGATTGCAGCGGATGCAGAGGCTTGTCCAGTTTGGGTGAAACGCGCTTGATATTCCCTGAGATATTGCTGCAACTCTGCAAGCTTTAGACGCCTTTCCTCAGCGGTTCTACGTAACACCGCAAGCGCCTTGGTCGCATCAGTTTCCTTAGTATGTGCAATATTCGCAATGGGCGTGAGGCGTTGGGATTTCTTCATTTACAGCGCCTTTGTCACTTAACTGTATCGGGCAGTAACGACGTCAGCGCTGCAAGAGAATGAGTCAATGACACATTATCGTGTATACCTTGTTGAAGAAATTGCGTCAGACGCGACTGATAGCGAATGGCTTCATCGAGTTGCGCATCATGGCCTGCCGTATAAGCGCCAACACTAATTAAATCTCGATTCTGCTGATACAGCGAATACATTTGTCTGAAGCGCCGCACCAGCGTTTGCTGTGCGCTCGGTATAATCTCTGTCATTACGCGGCTTATAGAACCTTCAATATCAATGGCGGGATAGTGACCTGCATCCGCCAAGCGTCGCGACAAGACAATATGACCATCAAGAATGGCACGCGCGGCATCGGCTATTGGATCTTGGGGGTCATCACCTTCAGTTAGCACAGTATAAAAAGCAGTGATTGATCCACCACTAATGTCGCTGTTACCTGCGCGTTCCACCAGCTGTGGAATTTTGGCGAACACCGACGGGGGATAACCCTTGGTTGCAGGCGGCTCACCAATCGCAAGAGCGAGTTCGCGTTGCGCTTGAGCGAAGCGTGTTAGGGAATCCATGAGCAACAACACTTGCTGGCCTTGATCGCGGAAATATTCCGCGATACTGGTAGCAAGCATGGCGCCATGCAAACGCATAAGGGGCGAGCTATCGGCGGGTGCTGCCACCACTACGGAACGCGACATCCCCTGCTCACCAAGAATATTTTCAATAAACTCTTTAACTTCACGACCACGCTCGCCGATGAGTCCTACGACAATGACATCGGCATTGGTAAATCGAGTCATCATACCGAGCAACACACTCTTGCCCACTCCGCTGCCCGCAAAAAGACCCATGCGCTGACCGCGACCCACCGTTAACAACGCATTTATTGCGCGAATGCCAACGTCTAAGGGCTCGCGTATTGGTCGTCGCGCCAACGGATTAATTGCCTGCCCGGTTAAAGGGACTTTGTTGCTCGCTTTTAACGGGCCTTTGCCGTCAATGGGCCTGCAAGCGCCGTCCAATACACGACCCAATAACGACGGCCCAACGCGCGCCTCGTAGACACGCGATGACGGTATGACCCGCGCTTCAGGCACTAAACCACGCAGTTCACCAATAGGCATGAGGTACGTTCTGTCGCCTGAAAAACCCACCACTTCTGCTTCTATCAGTTCGTTATCGACGGTCACAATAGAACAGCGGCCGCCGATGGGCG
>JANPPH010000325.1:0-2792 GCA_031428395.1 Gammaproteobacteria bacterium | reverse complement strand
AGCTTTTTGAGTCACAAAGCGTGTTTGAGGCATTGGGCCTTCAAAAGCATCCACTAATAATACAACACCATCCGCCATGTTCAACACGCGCTCTACTTCACCGCCAAAATCGGCATGGCCTGGCGTGTCAACAATGTTAATCCGGTAATCGCGCCAACGAATAGAGGTGTTTTTCGCCAAAATGGTAATACCACGCTCCCGTTCGAGGTCGGTATTGTCCATCATGCGCTCGCTAACCTGCTGGCGTTCACTAAAAGTTCCAGACTGCTGCAGTAGCTTGTCAACAAGGGTTGTTTTACCGTGGTCGACGTGAGCGATGATTGCGATATTGCGTAATTTCTCGACGGGATTCATAACTGCGGTTCCGATTTGGTGGGTTGCTAAAAGAGACTTTCTGCCAGTAAAAACGTTCAATTATAAACTGAATAAGCTATTGGCGGAAATGAGTTTTTTGGCTTGCGACTAGGCGTAAGAATCACGGGCGTTAACGTTTGCTCGTAAAACCCTTAAAAATCAGCAGCTTTACCGCGATTTTGCCTTATATCGCAATCCGCTTGTATCGGCCTTAATCGTAAATCCTAAAGGAAATAAAATTTTAGCTAGGCCGGTGGAGCGAAAAATCTCGCAGAATTTCGACGACTTCTTGGTCACTAATCTGGGGAAATTCCGCGTAAAACTGGCCGACAGCGAAGAAATTGGGCGGTGCTTCCAGACAAACCACGTCATCGGCGTAAGGCTTTATTCTCGCCAGCGTATCCGGGGATGCGACCGGCACAGCGCAAACAAGCTTGGCGGGTTTTTTCGCGCGCAAGGCGTGTAAGGCGGCGATCATCGTCGCCCCGGTGGCGAGCCCATCATCAACCACGATAACGATGCGCCCGACCGGATCAATCGGCGCTCGTGCCGGGGTGTATTGAGCGCGTCTTTGGCGCATTAATTCCATCTGTGCCGATTTTTCGCGCTCGATATAGTCGTTGGGCACGCCTGCTTCTTCAGCATAATCAGAGAGGTATGTCCAGCCACCCTCTTCTATTGACCCAATCGCGAATTCTTCATTGAACGGCGCGCCTAGTTTCCGCACCAGTACCACATCAAGGTCACCACCCAGTTCTTCGGCGATGATCTTAGCCATGGGCACCGCACCACGGGGAATGGCAAGCACGAGCGGATTTGTGCCCTGATAATGTGGGGCAAGTCGTTTGGCAAGTAAGGATGCGGCTTCGGCACGGCTTGAAAAGATCATCATGATGCCCTCAATCATTGGCAGATCGCGATTTTAAGTTATGCTAGTTAATACAAGCGTTGATTATGGCTGAAAAAAATCCACTAGCGATGGGTGTAGCGTGGTAAAAATATGATTTCATGCAGCGCAAGGAGAGTGATCATGAGGTGTAATCCGCGACGTAATTTGACTAAACAGCGGCGAGCGTTCTGCAATGTCACGCTATGCGCCCCGCTCACGTAGGTGAGCGGTTTGGCAGTGGCAACCCTTCCCAGTTCTTCATCGCACAATCATACTTCGCGCACTCTTGAGGCAAAGCTGGAATTCTTAAGGCAGCCGGACAGTTACCCGGAGAAACCGCGCCAAGTCGAATCTGTGCAAACGCATATGTCATGGGTATTCCTGACGGATCGCTACGCCTATAAACTAAAAAAACCGGTGCGCTATGATTTTCTGGATTTCAGCACTGTTGATGCGCGCCATTACGATTGCAATGAGGAAGTAAGACTAAACGGGCGCCTGGCACCTGATGTGTATCTTGGCACCGTACCGCTTACCGTCAACCCATCGGGCGAGATGGAACTGGACGGCCAAGGAACGGCCGTTGAGTGGCTAGTGCAAATGCGCCGCTTGCCCGCCGAACGGTTTCTCGACCAGGCAATCAGAAAACACGTTGTCCGCGAGACAGACATCATTCAAGTTGCCTCAGCGCTGGCGAATTTTTATAAAGGTTCGCCGCCTATTGAGATCGCGCCCGATGAATATACGCAACGCTTTGAGGCGGACATTTATGCCAATCTGCGCGAACTGACCCTCGCGACTTATGGCTTGTCAGCAGATTTGGTGGCGGGTGTGTGCGCGGCCCAGATGGAGTTTCTCAAACGCGAATTTAATCTCTTCGACGTTCGTGTCAGCGAGGGCCGAATCATTGAAGCACATGGTGACTTGAGGCCTGAACATATCTGCCTCGAAGAATCTAAGCCGGTGATTATTGATTGCCTTGAGTTCAAACGCGAATTTAGAATTCTTGATCCGGCTGATGAACTCGCCTTCCTCGCGCTCGAGTGTGAACGTATTGGTGCACCCGCGTTCGTGCCACGCCTGTTATTCGACCAATATCGACGCATAACTGGAGATGCGCCAAAGGAATCGCTGCTGCAATTTTACATGAGCTACCGCGCCAGCTTGCGGGCCAAATTGGCCATCTGGCATTTACGCGAACCGCAAGTCCACGATGCCTTGAAATGGCATCAGCTCGCAAAGCAATATCTCGACCTCGCTGCCAGACACATTCAGTGTATAGCCAAGACATAGCCCTCTTTGCCCTCAACGCCAGCCGCGACTTTGGCGAACAAGTCGCCGCTGCGCTGGGTATTGCTTTAAGCGCTCATGAGGAGCGGGAGTTTGATGATGGTGAGCACAAGTCGCGCCCGCTGATCAATGTGCGCGGTAAAGATGTATTTGTGATTCAGTCACTCTATGGTGATAGGCAACGCAGTGTCAACGACAAGTTGATGCGCTTGTTATTTTTTGTCGGCGCCCTTAATGATGCGTCAGCGCAACGGGTGAC
>JANPPH010000324.1:0-4695 GCA_031428395.1 Gammaproteobacteria bacterium | reverse complement strand
AGCACTAACGCGCTTTTTAGCGGGAGAGAATAGATGTCTGTGACGAAAAAAGATCCAGCGCCCAAAAAGAAGGCCGCACCAAAAAAAGCCGCTGCGGATGAAGCATCGGCGCGTAGCGCTTCCGCATTGGAAGGTTTTAAGGCCTTCACGCCCTATGAGGAGAAAAAGGGCGAAGAGTACATGAATGAGGCGCAGGTAGCGCATTTTAGGCGGATTTTAGGCGCCTGGAAGCGTGAGTTAATGGAAGAAGTGGATCGCACCTTGCATCATATGCAAGACGAGTCTGCCAATTTCCCAGATCCAAATGATCGCGCGACCCAGGAAGAAGAATTCACCATGGAACTGCGCACGCGTGACCGTGAGCGCAAGCTGATCAAAAAGATTGAGGAATCGATTGGGATGCTTGATTCTGGGGATTATGGACTGTGCGAAAGCTGTGGCTCAGAGATCGGTATTCGCCGCCTCGAAGCCCGCCCCACGGCAAGCCTTTGCATTGACTGTAAAACCTTAGCAGAGATTCGCGAAAGACAATTGGGCGGATAAGACAATAGGCGGTTCGACATTTGCCGAACCGCCTTGTGGGCTTTGGTTACTCAGTGCAGGTTTCATGCATCCGCAAGCGATTGGTGCGGACAAAATTCAGAATATACTCAAAGGCTTGCGGATTTTTTTGTTGCAGTGTTTTGTCGATCAATAAGCATTTTTCACCATTGATTATACTCGGGCGCACGCTCTCATCGTAATGTAGACGGTGATCCGGTCCGAACGTCGCTAACGTGGTGGAAATGCGCTCTACCCAGTCGCTCGGGCGAAACTTGCCCCCATCTTCAGCTATGCTTTCGACAACTAACCAACATGTTTGCTTCGCTATCATCTTAAAAACCTTAGTGTTAACGCTCACTCAGCGACCTCCTTGGCAAGTTTTGCCGTTTTCGGTTAGCTATAACCAACCTAAGGAAGTCTTTATACCTGCGTTGCGATTAAATTGGCTATTCGGACTGCCACGGACTTTAGTACGAACACGCTATTTTTTCAGACGTTCCGCGCGACTGGGAGCGCAATTATACACCCAGAAATCGCCCACATCGCACGTTTGTTATCGACAGCAGATTGTAATTATTAATCGCCCAGCACATGACCTTTAGAAATTGTGAACGTGCTCTCACTTCTCGGCTTGCTCGCGATGAAGGGTTGCGTTCCGCGACGGGTTGAGAAATGAATGAAAACTGTTTGTAACATCGCGCTCTTGATAAGATAACATCCTCGCCTACCGCCCAATAAAATGGAGAAAACATGAGCGCCCCGAACATAGATTCCACCCTACTGGAAACTCGCGTATTCCCACCATCAGCGGATTTTAGGCAGGCAGCGCGCATTTCAAGCCATGCCCAACTGGACGCGTTGAGGCAGCAAGCGGTCGATGACTATGAAGGTTTTTGGGCGGCACAGGCTCGATCCGAATTAAGCTGGCATCAACCTTTTCAACAGGTGCTGGATAGTTCGAACGCGCCGCATTTTCGTTGGTTTGCTGATGGGCGGCTGAATGTATCGGTCAACTGTTTAGATCGTCACTTGGCGACTCGCGGTGATAAGGTGGCAATCATCTTCGAGGGTGAACAAGGTGATCGGCGTACGCTCACCTATCGCCAATTGCACCAGGAAGTCTGCCGCTTTGCCAACGCCTTGAAAACACAAGGCGTGGTGGCTGGCGATCGGGTGGTGATTTACATGCCGATGATTCCGGAGGCGGTGATCGCCATGCAGGCCTGCGCCCGCATCGGCGCCATTCATTCAGTTGTATTTGGCGGTTTTTCGGCGGAATCGCTGAAGGATCGTATTGAGGATGCCGGCGCGAAGCTACTGATTACGGCGGATGGCGGCTATCGTGGTGGCAAAATCGTAAACCTCAAAGCAGCCTCCGACAAAGCTCTGGCAAATGGTTGTGCGAGCATTGAACGCGTCATTGTTTATCAACGCACTGAACGACCGCTCAGCCTGCTGCCGCGTGAAATTTCGTGGGCCGAAGCCATACAGGGCATGAGCGATCAATGCGAACCGGTCTGGGTGGACAGCGAGCATCCGTTGTTCTTGCTGTACACCTCCGGCTCTACCGGCAAACCCAAAGGTATCCAACACTCGAGCGCAGGTTACTTGCTTAATGCCGTCACGACCATGAAATGGGTGTTTGATATCCGTGACGACGATGTGTTTTGGTGTACCGCAGACGTGGGTTGGATTACCGGCCACACCTATGTTGCTTATGGTCCACTTGCGTGCGGTGCAACAATGATGATGTATGAGGGCGCGCCGGCTATACCCGATTGCGGCCGCTTTTGGAAAATTTGCCAAGATCACCACGTCACCATTTTTTACACCGCACCGACGGCTATCCGCGCCTTGATGAAGGCCGGAGATGCTTTTCCAGCGCAATACGATTTGTCGCGGTTGCGTTTGCTCGGTACCGTAGGGGAACCCATTAATCCAGAAGCGTGGATGTGGTATTACAACGTCATAGGCCATCAAAAGTGCCCAGTAGTCGATACGTGGTGGCAAACGGAGACGGGCGCGCACATGATCGCGCCCGTGCCTGGCGCCATTCCTTTGAAGCCAGGTTCTTGCACCCTACCTTTGCCCGGCATTGACGCCGATGTGGTGGATGAACAAGGCAATAGTATTGAGCAAGCCGATCAGGGCGGCTACTTAGTCATTAAGAAACCATGGCCATCAATGCTACGCACTATTTGGGGCGATGATGAGCGCTATGTAACGACTTACTGGGGTAAATTCAACGGCAAATATTACCTTGCCGGTGACAGCGCCAGACGTGATAAAGATGGGTACTTTTGGATTATGGGGCGCATTGATGACGTACTTAATGTATCCGGCCACCGTTTAGGCACCATGGAAGTGGAATCGGCCTTGGTCGCCCATCCTCGCGTTGCCGAAGCGGCGGTCGTGGGGCGGCCCCATGACGTTAAGGGTGAATCGATTTTTGCTTTTGTGGTGCTCAGAGGCGCGCGTCCGGACACAGCAAACAACGCCGCTTTGACGGAGGAGTTACGCAATTGGGTTGCCGAGCAAATTGGCGCGATTGCCAAACCTGACGATATCCGCTTTTCTGAAAACTTGCCGAAAACGCGTTCGGGCAAGATTATGCGGCGCTTATTGCGAACCATCGCACGCGGCGAAGAAATTACCCAGGATATCTCAACCTTGGAAAATGAACATATTGTCGCGCAGCTACAGGGCAAGGCTTAATTAACCCAGATTTTCCATTAGCACTCTACTGCGGCCGCACAACGCGCTGAACGGGCACAAGAAAATGAACAAATTATTTAAGTAAATCCGCCCGTGACCGCTAATTAAAGAGTTTATCGGGGATATTTTCGTAGAGAAAAGAGCGGGCTGCTCGCCCACTTTTCCAACTTCAGGAAAGGCCGGTTTTTAACTGATGATGGCTTAATGGAAAGCATAGAAAATTTAACCGTGCTCGTGGTAGAGCCATCACTGACGCAATACAAAATCATTGATAGCCATTTGCGTAGTCTTGGCGTGAGCATGGTGGAACGGATCAAAGACGGCCAGAGTGCCTTAGCCAGTATGCGCCAGTCCCATCCGGATTTGGTCATCAGTGCAATGTATTTGCCCGACATGACGGGCACCGACCTCGTCTATGCTATGCGTGACGATCCGGTGCTGGCTGAGATAGCGTTCATTTTAATTTCAAGTGAGACCAAAGTGCGCTATTTGGAACCTATCCGTCAAGCGGGCGCGCTCGCTATTCTGCCCAAACCCTTCGCCACCGCAAACCTCAAAAAAGCGTTATTTACGACGCTCGACTTTCTCTTTCCCGACGAAGCCTTTTCCGCCCAATATATGCCTGAAGAAATGCGTGTATTAATCGTCGACGATAGCGTTACTTCACGCCACTATATTCGTAAGGTGCTTAGCAATCTTGGCATACAACATTTTGCTGAAGCGGAAAATGGCAAGCTCGCCATTGAGTTGATGCAAACTCAATACTTCGACATTATTGTCACGGATTACAACATGCCGGAAATGGACGGTGATGAGTTTGTCCGTTATGTACGCAATGAAAGCTCGCAGGCCAGTGTGCCAATTTTAATGGTAACGTCCGTGTCTGATTCCAATCGCCTTGCCTCAGTTCAACAAGCAGGCATTTCCGCGATTTGCGATAAGCCATTTGATCCGCAATCAGTCAAAGATATTTTGGCTAAAATCCTAAGTTCATAAGCTTGCGTCTTGTTTCTAAAGGTTAAACCTAAAAAAGGCAGTTGGAATCGTAGCGAGGGCGCTTAAGATGTTGAAGATGGAATATTTTTTCGTTAAATTTTGGCGAAGCCGTAGTCACCCTACGGTGACGAGCGCAGGGATGCGCGAAGGTAGGGCAACGCACGACCGCATGGATGCGGGAGGTAGGGCAGCGCCGGGAGCGGCTGCCGGGGAGCAGTTGCCGAGCCAAAATTTAACGAAAAAATCTTGCAGATTCAGCATATTAAACGTCCGCAGTAGATACCAACTGCCTTTTTTAGGTTGAACACATTCAAGACCCGCAGCGCGCTGGCGCACGCAAGTTCATATTGTCAGCAACAACCATGCCCGTACCCACAGTAAGGGCGCACGCATGTATGCCGATTATAATACCTGACTTTTCAGCTTCATTGGCAGGAAACG
>JANPPH010000323.1:0-2558 GCA_031428395.1 Gammaproteobacteria bacterium | reverse complement strand
CGTGCTTTTGCTTATGAGGTCCATAGTATCGACTCGGTAAAGTTGGTGCGGCAGACGCCACAAGGCGAATCAATCACGGAATTTCGGCCTTTTTATTCGTTACGGCACGGTGAAACCCCGGAAAAAGAAGGGCATTACTGGGTCATGCGCCGCGATGAGATGGTGGCTGCTAAAAGCCCGGGGTATGAAACTGAAATTTCTATTGTGGATATCGACTTTGATCCTGCCGCAATCGAAACCGATACGCTGAGCATTGAACTTACCTGTTGCAACCGTGATTTACCCGCTTCATTAGCCTATGGATTACCTGGCGGAGATTTATTTCTGGAAGGCGGTTCAATTGCGCGCTCTGTCAGCTTTTTGCGTAAACCGTCTGGGTCGTATCGTTTCGCGCGGGGACGTGGTGCGCATTGGCGCCTCATCTCGCATCTCTCCTTGAATTATCTTTCTCTTTCCAAGGGAGGCCTGGAGGCATTTCAAGAGATGCTGGGGCTGTATGATTTACCGAGGTCGGCCGCATCGCAACGCCAAATTAACGGTATTGTCGGCATTGAACATAAGGCAGCCAAGGCTTGGTTGCCCGGCAATCCTTTCGCCTGTCTCGTGCGCGGGATAGAAGTGCGCATGACGATTGACGAGGAAGGTTTTGTGGGCAGCGGCATACATGCGTTCGCGCATATCGTGGATCGATTTTTAGGTGCGTATGTCCACGCCAACAGCTTCACCCAATTAACTATAATTTCAAAAAGAACCGGGGAGGAGCTGCTCAGATGCTTACCGCGAAGCGGAGACATGAGCCTAGTGTAGTCCAGCGCTTGCTCGACGAGCCGTATCGCTTCGAATTTTTTCAGGCGGTCAGGATGCTTGAGCTATGGCTCAAACGTAATGATGTGCCGCATGACAGCGCGGTGGCGGATTACCTGCGCTTCAAAAACAGCATCTCCTTGAGTTTTCCGGCCAGCGAGCTGGATGCACTGAGCATTGACCCGAAGTCGATTGACAGAACCGACCAGGCCTTGCTCGCCGCGCTACAAAAAGACACGCTGAATCACATTGATCTGACACCCACATTTATGGGTTTTTTGGGGAGCAGTGGTGTGTTGCCCGCGCATTACACAGAGCGCATTGCCACGCATGTGATCTACGAAAAAGATGAGGGGCCGCGCGCTTTCCTGGATAGCTTTTCGAACCGCGCCCTGGCGTTATTCTACGAGGCATGGCGTAAGTATCGGCTGGAATTCAAGTACGAAATTGGCAAGGGCGACCGTTTTCTACCCTTGCTGTTGTCCTTTTCTGGCTTATCCCATCGGTCATTACATGACAGGTTAAGTGAAGATGGGCAAGGCGTCCTGGACGAGTCTTTGGGATATTATGCTACGGCGCTAAGCCATCGCCCCGCCTCTGCGGCCTATATCCAGCGCGTGCTGAGTGAGTACTTTGGCGTGCCCATCGCCATCGAACAATTTATTGGGCACTGGTACGAAGTGCCGCTTGAGCAGCAAACAAAGCTCGGACAAATCAATACCACTTTGGGTTCTGAGGCGATGATGGGGACACGCGTGTGGCAACGTGATCTACGTTTGCTTTTGGCAATAGGTCCGCTCGACAAGAAAAATTTTGATGCATTTTTACCCGGTGGCATAGCGGCTAAATCGTTGGAAAAAATGCTCTCAATGTTCACCGGCTTATGTCTTGAATATGAAGTTCAGCTTATATTTCACAGTCATGAGGTGAAGGGAACGACCTTGCTATCCGGTAGCCAAGGTGGACGGCTGGGATGGGACACATTTTTGGCGCCAGAGTCAGGATTGACTGACCGCGCTGACGTTCGATACGAAATTCATGCGCTTTGATTAGCGGGTGCCTCTATAAATTCGATCAAGGCGCGAGGGCACCAGAATAAGGGGCCTCTAGGCCAGGCGGAAATGCGCGAAAAAGCGCAGTGTACACGCAGTACATGAGCATTTTGAGCGCATTTCCAACGCCGCCATCGTGGCTTTAGCGAATTTATAGAGGTGCCCTAGCAACCTCTTCAACATAGTGGAAGAGTATATTGTTACCCCATATTAATAAAGGAAAACGCAGTAATGAGCATTAATCTTAAAACGCTCATCAGCAAGCTCAACGACACCGCGCGCATCGCGGTCACACGTGCCGCGAGCCTGTGTGTCGAGCGTGGGCACTATGAGGTCGATATCGAACACCTGTTCCTCGCCCTGCTGGAGCAACCCAAGAGTGATTTTGCCGTCGTTGCCCGCAAATGCGGGATCAGCGTGGCGGGACTGGAGGCGGATTTACACGCCGAAATCGGCCGTTTCAAGGCGGGCAATGCGCGCACGCCGGTGTTTTCTCCCCATCTGCCCAAGCTGTTCGAGCATGCCTGGCTGATCGCCTCGCTGGACACCGAGTCCGGGTCGCCGAACACGATACGCAGCAGCCACTTGTTGCTGGCACTCCTGACTGAACCCGATCTGGTGCAGCTTGCCTACCGTGGCTCCAAGTTATTCGTCAAGTTCAAGGTTGACGAACTCAAGCACAATCTCGCCAAACTCACCGAC
>JANPPH010000322.1:0-3988 GCA_031428395.1 Gammaproteobacteria bacterium | reverse complement strand
TTACAACCTGCGCCTTAGCTTCTGCGGTTAGCGGCATGATGGCTCCTATTCATAATTCGTTCGTAAATTCGATGGCTCGTAAATTCGTAGCGTAGCTAGAAAAAACGACTATTTTACCTGGGCATACACCCAACTGACAAGGACGATTCGTAATATGACGTCATATAAATGGGCGAAAGATGCGGAAGTGTAAAAATTGTCTGACTCAAGCACGAATTAAACGCTTTGCCGCTACTCGCCCATCATCGAGCACCTTACCCATACCCAGAAAGCACGATTCGCCCTTAAATAGCCTCACATAGCCGTTGGCCGGCGTCTTTGGCACTAAAACCGACTGTCCCTGTAACAAAAAAAAAGCCATTTCTTCCGTCACGGTAACAGTTGGCCAATGATCTAAAGCCGCTTGCGTGGGCAACAACAAAGCGTCCAGCTCAGACACGCCGTTCTCAGCGAGTTGCTGCAACGTTTCCGCAGTAACCATTTGCTCCGCGGTGAAAGATCCGACCCCAAGTCGTCGTAGGTCGGCAACATGCGCGCCACATCCCAACACCTCGCCGAGGTCTTCTGCCAGCGTGCGGATAAAAGTCCCTTTAGAACATCGCACTGTTAATTCTAGACAATCCGCGTCGATTTTTACTAAGTGAAGGTTATGGATGACAACTGGACGCGCTTCACGCTCAACTTCGATGCCTTGGTGGGCAAATTTATAGAGTTCTTTGCCGTTTTTCTTAACAGCCGAAAACATAGGTGGAATTTGCATGATGGGGCCACGAAAACGGGCCAAAATCAGTTCTAAGTCTTCGACGCTGACAGGCGGGACGGGTAATTTGTAGACAACTTCGCCGTCCGCATCGCCGGTGTTAGTTTTGACGCCAAGTTGGATGCGAGTCCAATAATACTTGTCGGTGTCGAGCAAAAAACCGCAAATCTTAGTCGCTTCGCCAAAACACAAGGGCAATAGCCCGGTAGCCGAGGGATCGAGACTTCCCGTATGGCCGACCTTGCGTGCCTGAAAAAGCCGCTTGGCCAACTGCAACGCCCCATTAGAACTAAGCCCTCTGGGCTTATCCAATAACAGCACACCATTGACCTGCCGACGTTCGCGCCTACCACCCACCACTTGCTATTCCTTGTCGCCTTTGTCTTTCTTGTCTTGCTCAAGGGCGGCGTCGATCAAGGCGCTTAAATTTGCGCCCCGCTCGACCGACTCGTCGTAAAGAAAGTGCAATTGAGGCAGGCAGCGCAATTTGATGTTTTGTCCGAGCAAATGACGCAGATGCTTGGCCGCACCATTAAGAATACTTAAGGTTTCGACCATTCTCTCCATGCCATCCAAACTGGTGACATACACTTTGGCGTGCGACAAATCACGACTTACTTCCACCGCAGACACGGTGACAATGCCAAGGCGCGGGTCCTTAACATCTTGCCGTATATACTGCGCTAATTCCCGCTGTATTTGACTTGAAATACGGTCAATGCGGCTAAACTCTTTCGCCATAAAAAATTATCTTTTTCTACGCTGCAGTATCAAGGGTAAGTCTAGGCGATCGTGCGCTTAACAAGAACGCGCTCATATACCTCAATCTGGTCGCCCACCTGAACATCATTGTAGTTCTTCACCCCGATACCACATTCCATGCCTGCGCGCACTTCGCTGACATCGTCTTTGAAGCGCCGCAAGGATTCCAGCTCACCCTCGAAAATCACCACGTTATTGCGCAACACCCGGATAGGATTATTCCGTTTCACCGCGCCTTCCATGATCATGCAACCCGCCACCGCGCCAAACTTGGGCGAACGAAACACATCGCGTACTTGTGCAAGACCCATGATTTGTTCACGGTACTCTGGCGCCAGCATACCGCTCATGGCTTGCTTAATTTCCTCAATAACATCGTAAATTACACTGTAATAATGCAGATCGACGCCTTGATCTTCGATAACGCGCTTTGCGGCAGAATCGGCACGGACGTTAAAACCAATTAACACGGCTGCGGAGGCTACAGCGAGATTAGCATCGGTCTCCGTAATGCCGCCCACTCCGCTGGCAACAATGTTGACCCGTACTTCTGGCGTCGACAACTTGCTTAACGAGTCTGTGAGTGCCTCAGCAGAGCCTTGCACGTCGGCCTTAACGATCAGATTAAGAACATTTGATTTGCCGTCCTCGACACGCGCAAATACATTGTCTAGCTTCGCGGCTTTTTGTCTCGCCAGCTTGACATCACGGAAGCGACCTTGACGGAACATCGCCACTTCACGTGCCTTACGTTCGTCAGCCACAACCACCGCTTCATCACCCGCATTCGGCGTACCCGAAAGACCGAGCACTTCCACAGGCATTGATGGGCCTGCTGATTCAAGCGACTTACCGGTTTCATCCAACAACGCACGTACCCGGCCATACTCTTGACCCGCAAGGAGAATATCACCGCGACGCAACGTGCCATTTTGGATCAATACGGTCGCGACAGGGCCACGGCCCTTGTCAAGCCGCGATTCAATAACAACGCCTGTACCCGGCGCATCCGGTTGCGCATTCAGCTCCATCAATTCGGCCTGAAGCAACACCGAATCCAACAACTTGTCTATGCCCTGGCCAGTCTTGGCCGAAACGTGCACGAACATGGTGTCGCCACCCCAATCGTCGGGGATAACACCTTGTTGCACGAGCTCTTGCTTTACTCGGTCGGGTTGCGCCTCAGGCTTGTCGATTTTATTGACCGCGACCACAATCGGTACGCCACCGGCCCGAGCATGTTGAATGGCTTCTTTGGTTTGTGGCATCACACCATCTTCGGCCGCCACGACGAGCACTACAATATCCGTCGCTTTTGCACCGCGTGCGCGCATCGCTGTAAAGGCCTCATGACCGGGTGTGTCAAGGAACGTAATAACGCCCTTTTCAGTTTCTACATGATAAGCACCGATATGCTGGGTAATACCACCCGCCTCGCCCGCAGCGACTTTGGCGCGGCGAATATAATCTAGCAAAGACGTTTTACCGTGATCCACGTGCCCCATAATAGTAACCACAGGTGGGCGCGTCACACGATCGCCTTTATTGCCCGATTCTGATTGAAGTGCTTCCTCTAAAGCATTCTCCTTGAGCAACTTCACCTTGTGACCCATCTCTTCAACCACTACGGCGGCTGTTTCCTGATCCACTACTTGGTTGATGGTCACCATGCTGCCCATGCCCATCATGACTTTGATGACCTCAGCCGCTTTAACAGACATTTTTTGTGCTAATTCAGCGACGGTGATGGTCTCAGGAACAACGACTTCTCGCACAACCGGCGCGGTTGGCATTTCAAAACCATGCCTACCGCCCGACTGTTGAGTTGGCATCGAGCGACCCTTGCTCTTTTTCTTGCGGCGACCCGATTTATCTACCGAGACATGCAATTCTTCACGCCCATATTTGGTGGCCTTTTCTTCTTGTGGCGTGAGTTTACGCTTACCTTTCTTGTCGGCACCAGCTGGAGCACGCGCAACAACTTCTGCTTCGACTGGATTGGTTTTTGCTGGAGTTTTGACAGAGGGAGCCTCCTGCGGACGCTTCGCGTTTTCCGCTGCGCGGTGGCGTGTTTCTGCTTCAACCAGCAGCCGTTGTGATTCTAGGCGTACGGCCTCTTCACGCGCCGCGATTTCGGCATTTTTTTTCTCTTCGGTCTCGCGTTCGCGACGTTCCGCTTCTTCGCGCGACATTCGCTCTAAAGTTTCAATCCGTTCACGTTCAGCCAACTCACTTTCAAGTCGCGCCGCCTCGTCTTCCATTACTGAGCTGCGTTTCACATAGGTGCGGCGCTTACGCACTTCCACATTAACGGTTTTCGCCGTTTTACCCTGTGCACCGGTTTGCCGCAGCTCGCTTATAGTGCGCCGTTTCAACGTAATTTTTTTAGGCTCGGGATTTGCTACTTCAGATCCGCCGTGACTGCCACGTAAGTGTTTTAACAATTGCACCTTGTCGGTGTCGCTA
>JANPPH010000321.1:0-3263 GCA_031428395.1 Gammaproteobacteria bacterium | reverse complement strand
GAAGAAAAACAGTCGGAGGCGTAGTCACTCTACGGTGACAGACTGTTTTTCTTCTGTTCTCGCGCAGATTCAGTGCGTTGTGCGGCCGCAGTAGAGCCTAATGAAAAATCTGGGTTAAAGGATATCAGCCACCGATAACAGCGATTTCTTTACTAATATTTCCAATAGCGGTTTACCAATAACTTCACGTCGAAAGCCTTGCATTACAATACCGGTCTGATCCCCTGCAACAAGGCGCTCCACGTCACGCCGCGTTGCAAGCAGTGTGGGCGCAATATTGGTTTGCGTCGCCCGCACATTCACCAGCTCCAACATGGCGGCTATGGCTTCTAGCTGTTGCTCATTGTAGCCGCCGCGTGGCAGATGTGTTGGCCACAGCTCGCGCGGGATTTGTTGCGCTTCGTGAATACACTCGGTTAACGCGGCAGCAGTCGCTTGGCGCGCCTCCTTTTGGCCGTTAATAATCGTAAGCACTTCCGAGGTTGTTGGCGGCATGCGCTCGGCGAGTAGCACTAAAAGCTCATCGGGCAAAATCCATTTACGCGGCCTATTTACCTGGATGGCACGCATTTCGCGCCACGCCGCGAGAAGTTGCAGCACCGCCAATTTCACCCCGCGCAAGCGCTGCGAATCTTTGACTCGCCGCCATGCCTGATCCGGTATCGATAGATATCGGTGCGGCTCGCTTAAGGCCGCAAAATCGGCTTCGAGCCAATCAAGGCGACCTAAATCTGCGAGCATCTCGCGTTGCATCAGATAGACTTGAGCCAAATATCGTACATCATCAGCGGCATAACGCACTTGTTCGGGGCTTAAGGGGCGTTGCGACCAATCCGTGCGGGTGTGCGCCTTCGCCAAGGTAATATTCAGCATTTGCTCAACTAATTCGGCGTAACTAATATTGGCTCTCCGCCCCATTAGGCAGGCCGCAATTTGGGTGTCAAAAACGGGTAGCGGCGCAGCTCCCCGCAACGGAAAAAGGACCTCCAAGTCCTGACTCGCTGCATGCATAACCTTTAGCACTAGTGGGTTAAAGAAAACCTCTACCAATGGCGTTAAATCCTCAATCGCGAGCGGATCAATGCAGGCAACACATCCAGGGATCGCGATTTGAATGAGGCACAGGCGGGGATAGTACGTCTTTTCACGCAAAAATTCGGTATCAACGGCGAGCCAAGGGCTAGACTTCACTTCCGCGCATAAATCATGCAGCGCAGCCGAGTGATCGATATACTGTTCCGTCATTGCAACCTATCCTTTGCCACTGCAAATAAGATTAAACCTCAGGGCCCTTCCGACCGCTAATTATGCAGGCAAGCACGGTGGCAGATGGAAAACGACCTGCACCCGAAAAAACCGCAGAATTGAATCTAACATGGCGATTGATACCCAGGACTTAAGCGCATTTTAGAGTAAACCCTGATACGACGACCGCGACGAGTGAACCCCGTATTCTGTTTACAGGAAGGGTGGCGCACGGGCGGGGATACACACAATAACATCCCACACGCGTGGGGAGATAGAGAAAATGTCGATTACTGAACGGTTAAAAGTGTTAGTCAAAGGACCTGAAGGTGATCTCGATCTAGCAGAAGGGGCGCTGCTCATCGCCAAACAGACCTACCCTGACTTAGACGTTGCGTGTTATTTGGATCGGATTGAGAAATTGGCGGCTAACGTGCGCGCCGGTTTGGGCAAAGTGTCTTCATCTACGGATGTGATTTGCCGCCTCAATCATTACCTTTTCACAGAAGAGGGTTTCGAGGGCAATCGCGAGAATTACTACGATCCACGTAATGCATTTTTGAATGACGTGTTAGATCGAAAACTCGGTGTGCCGATCACCTTATCAATTCTCTATATGGAGATTGGCCGCCGTTTAGGTTTGCCGCTAAAGGGCGTCTCGTTCCCTGGACATTTTTTGGTGAAACTGCCCACTCAAAGCGGTGAAATTGTGCTTGACCCATTTTCCGGAGGCATTCCGCTGAATAACGCGGACTTGCGTAACCAATTGACGTTCGCCTATGGCCAACAGCATTGGTTAGGCGTGTCGATGGAACGCATGTTGATGCCTGCGGGCAAGCGTGAAATATTGATTCGCATGTTACGCAATTTGAAAAGCATTTATATGCAGCAAGAAGATTGGTCGAAGGCACTGCCGGTGGCGGATACTATTCTCGCCATCTTGCCGACCCACCCTATCGAAGTCAAAGACCTCGCGCAAATTTACGAAAATCTTGGCTACACTAAGGGGGCTTTAAAAAATTACAAGATGTACTTGCATCTACTGCCAAGCGCCGACGACGTTAAAGAGATTCGGCAACGCGTCGAAAACTTATCACGTTGTGAGATTCGCTTGCATTAAACCCAGATTTTCCATTAGCCTCGTAGCGAG
Source organism: Gammaproteobacteria bacterium (assembly GCA_031428395.1). Taxonomy (GTDB): domain Bacteria; phylum Pseudomonadota; class Gammaproteobacteria; order JAADHS01; family JAADHS01; genus JANPPH01. Next base: position 868 of record JANPPH010000321.1, on the reverse strand, counting down.
GGCGTGCATGGAAAATCTGGGTTAAATTAACGCTAAAACGAAAAGGCTTGTTCTATAGCAATTTTCAACGCCGCTGGCGTCTGCAAGCCGCTGAGAGTGTGAATGACTTTGCCCTCTGGCGAGAAGAACACCATCGTTATCGCTTGCGCATTGTAGCGCTGGGAAAACGTTTCTCCCTCTTGCAAATTTAGGTCCGCCACTAAAAATTCCACGCGGCCTTCATAGTCCCCGCGAATTTTGTTGAATGCCCCCATTAATTCATGACTGCGAACTGAATTATCGTCGTACACTTGTACGACCGCAGGACGACCCTGGCCAATCAATCCGAGATCGACGCTATAGCCACGTGGCATAAAGACGATGAAGGTGCCAATGCCAAGCAAGATTAAACCTGGCACAAGCACCCAGCGTATCCAAGGCCGAGAAACGCGAGGAGCGGTCATGTTAAATGGGTCAAGCCTTCTGTTTGTCGAATAAGGGTTAACATATCTTCGACCGCCAAAGCGCGGTGCTGATCTTCCTGCAGGAACATAAGCCCTGTGCCCTGGTCTGATTGATGAATGATCGATGCCGCAAACCGGCAACGCCGTAGTTCTTCGTGCGCCTGATACTCAAACTCAAGTTCAACAGGAGCATCGACATGCAGGCTCTGGGATTCGTTGTGTACTAACATACCATTTGCGCTTAAGTTACTGGCGCGGCAGCGGACTACCGGTACACCGTGTTGGTAAAGCATAACATCAAAGTTGACGGGCCAACGAGTATGCCACCGATGTTCCATAATCATGGTCTCCTAACTGCAGCGCCGCCGAGTGGCGGATGGTAACGCGAGACCGCCTATTTAACCCAGATTTTCCATTAGCCCTCT